>JAFAZU010000690.1 GCA_019239585.1 Acidobacteriaceae bacterium | reverse complement strand
ACCTTCAATACCAGCTTGCGCCCACCAATAGCTTTGATTGATCGCTGGCCCATGCAACTCCTTTGTTTTCAGCTACTCTTGAGATGTGCTTGCACGAGTTGCTAAACTATGAGTTTTGCCGGAAGCGTTTGGCTCACTTCCGTCTCCATCCATTGCCGAACTGAAGGAGTTCTGTCCCTTTCATGAGATATATCTTTACATCTGAATCCGTAACGGAAGGCCACCCGGATAAAATTGCCGACCAGGTTTCAGATGCCGTTCTTGATGCTGTTTTAGCCGATGATCCCACAGGCCGTGTGGCTTGCGAAACACTGGTCACAACGGGAATTTGCGTTGTGGCTGGTGAAATTACCACCACGACTTATGTGGACGTGCCCAAGCTGGTGCGCGGCGTCATTCAGCATATTGGTTACACCGATGCCGCTATGGGGTTTGACTCCAAGACTTGCGCAGTTGTCAACATGATCCAGGCGCAGTCTCCTGATATCGCGATGGGCGTAGACACGGGCGGCGCGGGCGACCAGGGATTGATGTTTGGTTATGCCTGCGACGAAACGGAAGAGTTGATGCCGCTGCCCATTATGATGGCGCACAAGCTCTCCCGTCGATTGAGCGAGGCGCGCCGCGAAGGTATTTTGCCCTATCTTCGCCCGGACGGCAAAAGCCAGGTCAGCGTTGAGTACGTGGACGGCAAGCCGAAGCGTATCGATGCGGTTGTTGTTTCCACTCAGCATGATGACGACATTAGTACCGAAGAATTACGGCAGGACATTAAGAAGCACATCATTGACGCTGTCATTCCTTCCGGAATGGCCGATAACCAGACTCACTTCCACATCAATCCGACAGGCCGGTTCGTCATTGGCGGGCCGCATGGCGACACGGGATTGACGGGCCGCAAAATTATTGTCGATACTTACGGCGGCATGGGGCGGCATGGCGGTGGCGCGTTCTCAGGCAAAGATCCGACGAAGGTGGATCGTTCGGCCTGCTACATGGCTCGTTATGTGGCGAAGAACCTGGTAGCTGCCGGTCTGGCTTCCCGCGCGGAAGTACAGTTGGCTTACGCCATTGGCGTGGCCGAGCCGGTTTCGGTCATGGTGAACACGTTTGGCACCGGTAAGGTGGAGGATGCACGTTTGGCTGAGGTTGTGATGGAGAACTTCTCCTTGACGCCGGCGGGAATGATTCAGCATTTGAATCTGCGTCGTCCGGTGTATCGCAAAACTGCTGCTTTTGGTCACTTTGGACGTACGGAAGACACCTTTACGTGGGAGAAAACAGACCAGTCCGAAGCTTTGCGGGAAGCGGCACAGCTCACGGCAGCCGCTCGCTAGAAGGATTACATTGTGTCAACAGCTGTAGATTGCAAGCGCTCGCTGGAAATAGAAATTCCTCTGAAAGAGGTGGAACAGGCGAAAGAGCGTGTTACGAATTCGATCAAGCAGCGCGTCCGATTGCCGGGTTTTCGTCCCGGCAAAGCGCCTGTCAATATGATCCAGTCCCGGTTTGAAAGTGAGATCCGGAATGAGGTGCTGGAACTCCTGTTGCCGCAAGCTTTTCGGGATCGTGTACAGAGAGACGAACTGAAAGTAGTCGGCACTCCCGACATTACTGACCTGCATTTCGAACCGGGCCAGCCCATTCGCTTTAAAGCGGATTTTGAAGTCGCGCCGGAAATTGAATTGGCCGAGTATCGCGGGTTGCCGGTGAAGTACGAGGAGCCGACGGTCACGGATGAAGAAGTGGATAAGCGCATTGAAACCATGCGCGAAAACAAGGCGGAGTATCCGAATCTCGATCCGCGCCCGATTGAGAACGGCGATTATGTTCTGGTGCATTTAAAGTCGCTTTCGGGTTTGGCTGAGCCGATTGAACAGGACGTTCAGATCCAGGTGGGCGGCGAGGATACGCTGCCTGCTTTTAATGAAGCTTTGATCGGCGCTTCCCCGGACGCGGTCATTGAACTGGATATCACGTATCCGGAGGATTATGGGCAGGAAAAACTGGCCGGAAAAACCGTGCGCTTCCAGTTAACGCCTAAGTTCATTCGCAAAAAGGAATTGCCTGCTCTCGATGACGAATTCGCCCGCGATCTCGGTGACTACCAGACGCTCGATGAATTGCAGGATGCGGTGAAAAAGGCAATTTTCCACGAAAAGCAGTATGTTGCCCAGCAGGCTGCCAAAGAAGAACTGATTGACAGATTGGTGGAGGCCAACCAATTTCCGGTGCCGGAAGCTTACGTGGACCGACAGATCGAGAATCAGGTGCAGATGCAGTTGCGTAACTTGACAGGGCAGGGAATTGATCCGAACACGATCAAACTCGACTGGGGCAAGGTAAAGGAGAACCAGCGCGATAAAGCGATTCGTAATGTGCGGGCCTCTTTACTGTTAGAGAAAATTTCCGAACGGGAGAGCATTACAGCCACCAAGGATGAAGTGGACCGCGAAGTGCAGCGTATTGCCCGCATGGAACGTGAAGCCGTAGCAGTCACGCGAGCGCGCCTCAGTAAAGAAGGCACGCTGGATCGTATCGCCGGCACGATTCAAACCGAAAAAACCTTACAGTTTCTGTTCGATCACGCGCAAAAACAGGCTTAAAACTTAAAACCAGTATAGCGGCGACTCTGGCCCTTTCATCCGGCGTTTACGGAGACCTAAGCAAGATTCAGTCCCAAATTTTGCTAGGATTTACGCTTAGACTTCGCACAGTCCGGAAAGGTCTTGGCTCTTATGACGACAAATCTGCTTCCTGAACCGATTACTTTTGACCAGTACCTAGAGCTGGAAGAAAAGGCTGACTTCAAAAGCGAGTACCGGGCTGGCGAAGTCTTTGCTATGTCGGGCGGAACGGAGCCGCATGCCCGATTGATTGCGCGAGTAGCATACCTTTTAAGCCGGGAAGTAGGAAACAAGTGCCGTGTCTACAGCAGCGAACTGAAGCTTTATGTGGCGGGCGTGAACGAGAGCATGTATCCGGACGGCATGGCGCTTTGCGGTGAACCGGAGTTCTACAAAAACCGCAAAGACGTAATCGTAAATCCAACCCTGGTCGTGGAGGTGTTGTCGCCTTCGACAAAGTATTATGATGGTTCGTTCAAAACACGAGCTTACCGAACGATTCCCTCCCTGCAACACTGTCTGTTGATCGACTCTGAAAGCGTATACGTTCAACTTTCCTCACGTCATGGTGATCGCTGGATTCTGACAGAATCGATAGAGCGGAGCCGACATCTGGACATTGGCGATCTCGTGGCTTTCACACTGGAAGAGGTTTACAACGGAATTTTGTGATCACTCGCCCTCCCGCTAGCTCTTGTGCTACTCTGCTAGAAACACAGCTTAGTTCAAAGTAAACCCCGTTGTTTCGTTGGACTTGTAAATAGGGGTGAACGTTGTTTCAAAAACAGTTTACAGTTGTTTCTGCTTTCTTTCTGATTTTGTCCTCAGCTTGCTTCGCGCAAAGCTTTCGAGGCGGCGTGGCCGGTGTCGTTACTGATCCGAGCGGCGCTAGTATTACGGGCGCTACGGTCAGATTATTGAGCGCCGATACAGGCCTGTCAAGAACCGCCACGACAGGAGATTCCGGAGATTTTACTTTCCAGGATTTGCCTCTGGGCCGCTACTCGGTGACTGTGAATCAGCCCGGTTTCCAAAATCTGGAAATCAAGGATGTCAATGTGGAGGCGGGCAGAATCTTCAATCTTCAGGCCAAGCTTTCTGTCGCCAGCCAGGCGACCACCGTGGAGGTAGAGGCAAGCGCCATTGCCATCGAGACAACGGCTTCGGCGCTGACAAGCGTGATCCCGACGAAGACCATTGAGGATGTTCCGCTGAATGGCCGTGACTTTACCCAACTACTGAAACTGAACCCGGGCGTGAACGCGGCGGGATCGTTGAACGGCACGCGAACAAATGCGATCAACTGGCAGATTGACGGGGCGGATAACAACGATCAGTGGCATAACTCTGCCGCAGTCAATCAAGGCGGAGTGGCCGGTATTGCCGGTACGATTCTTCCAGTTGACGCCATTGATCAGCTTTCCGTGCAGAGCAGCAGCGATGCAGAAAATGGACGGAACGGCGGAGGCATTTTCAACATCGTGATTAAGTCCGGCACCAACGCTATTCATGGCTCGTTGTATTACTTCAACCGCAATGAATTTCTGGCGGCCCGCAACTGGTTTGTTCCGGCAGGCGCAGGAACTCAAAAACTCCGCAACAGTCAGCCGGGAGGATCGTTAGGCGGGCCGATTTGGAAGAATCATACATTCTTCTTTGTCACTTACGAACAGCAGAACTATGTCGCCGGTAATACCGCTCAGGGCACTGCGCCTTCCGCCGCGTGGGTGAGTTTAGCAACTCAGGTGCTGAACCGGAATAGTGTGCCGGTGAATCCAGTTTCACTGCGTTTGATCAATACATTGTGGCCGGCTGATAGTCTCACTGGACCAGCTACAAAGAACAATTACTTTGCTAATGGCAACACCGTATCAGATTCTTACAATGGTATTGTCAAACTGGACCATATTTTCAACGAGCGGAATAACATCGCGGTTCGCTATTTTGGTGGTACGGGCGCGCAAACAGCGCCTGTTGGATCGGTGATTCCTTACTATTTTCAAGTTGCTCCAAGCCGGATGCACAACTTCTCACTGGTCTACAACGGCGTGGTCACGCCCAAGTTCGTGACGCAAACCACAGCGGGCGTGAACTATTTTAAGCAGGTGTTCAACGATGCAGCTACCGGCTTCAACATGGTTGCGCTCGGCCTCAACACCGGCGTAACAAATCCATTTCTTTTCGGCGCGCCGCAATTTAACATCAGCGGATTTGATAAGACCGGATTGACGCCGCCTCTCGGCCGTATCGATACAACTGGACACTTGAACGAAGTCATGACCTACACTGCTGGTACGCATACTATCCGCTTTGGCGGAGAGTATAGGCGCGCCCGTTTAGACGTGTTTTATAACCGCAATGGCCGTGGTCGCTTTAATTTCAATGGATCCCAGGGACCACTGGTAGTGACCAGCCCGAAAGATACTTGGGGCACCGGGAATCCTTCCTTGAATGCATTGGCTGATTTTCTAGCAGGGCGTGTCGCCACAAACCAGTCCACGATCAGTTATGGCGACCGTCAACGCAACTATTACTTGAACGGCGCTACCGGATTTGCGCAGGATAGCTGGAAGGCAAAACAGAACCTCACTTTGAACTACGGGCTGAACTGGACATTTCAAAGTCCACTGAGCGATCCGACCAACCGGATTTCCACCTTTATTCCGTCGCTGGGCGGTATTACGTATGTGGGGCAGGGGATTACCACCCTATACCCGCGTGACTGGAAAAACTTTGCCCCGCGCTTTGGATTCGCCTATCAGCCGGGCGGCCAGAGCCGCTTCGTCATTCGGGGCGGTTACGGTATCTTCTACCAGGTTCCCAATGTGAATTACTTAGGTGACAACAACCCTGGCAATGGCGGGGCAACTGGTGTGCTGGCCAACCCAGGCGGCCGCTCGCCAGTTTATACCCTGAGTAACCAAACTCCTTACACGATTCAGGATGGCGTGCCGATTTTTGGCAGTTCCACCTTTCCCACCGGACCTTTTGGGGCCTTTTCTGTGAGCCAGCATTTCAGGACCGGCTATGTGCAGAACTCAAATCTGAATGTACAAATGCAGTTGAACCGGTCATCTGTCCTGGAAGTGGGTTATACAGGGAGCTTAAGCCGGGCGCTTCCTGTCACGCTTGACATCAATCAGATTCCGATTGGGTCGCCGGAGTTGATTAGCTCTCGTCCCTACTACAGCCAATTTCCAAATCTAGCTACTATCAACGAAGTGCAATCGGTTGGAAACGGCTATTACAACGGTATGATCGTGTCGTTGCGGACCAACAGTTATCACGGCTTAAACATCAAGCTGAACTATACATACGGGCACTCGCGTGACGATTTATCGGGCGCGCGTGGTACGATTCCGCAAAACAGCTATTGCCTACGTTGCGACTACGGCAACTCTGATTTTGATACCCGTCATTCCTTTACGACCTACATTGGCTATAACCTGCCTTCGCCCTCTCGTTTGAAGCCGGTTCTGGGCGGCTGGCAGGTGAACTCGCTGTTAACCCTTTACACTGGCCAGCCATTTACCGTTCTGAGCGGAAGCGATACGAGCCGCACGGGAGAGAATGCGGATCGGGCGCAGGTCATTGGCAATCCTTTTACCAACGTGCCGCCTGATAGCCCGCCGGATTACGCCTACTTCTTTAACCCACAAGCATTTACTACTCCAGTGCTAGGTACATATTCCAATCAATCCCGCAACTCTTTCAAAGGTCCAAACATCTATCAAGTAGATTTCTCTGTTTTTAAGAACACGGTCATTACGGAAAGAGTTAACCTTCAGCTTCGCTTCGAGATATTTAACCTTTTCAATCGAAGGAATTTAGCGCCTCCGAACAACTCCGTCTCGGATACCGGTTTAGGCCAAGTGACCCAAACCTTGGACTATTACAATGGCGCCCAGGGGATTGGTACCGGTGCCTCCCGCAACGTACAGCTAGGGGCTAAGCTGATCTTCTGAGTAGCAAGCCGAAATAAAACCAGATACAGTGTTTCTAAGGGGCGGCCTCAAAATGGTTTAATTTTGAAGCTAGTAAGCTGCCTAGTCTTGATATACTGAGGGTGCGATTACTGTGATCAGGGCGAGGGACCTTGTGATCCTTTTCTATGTGGGAGAACTAGTTTGAAACGCACTGGATCTGACGATTCCCTTCGCTGCTCCTTTTGTCATAAAAGCCAAGACGTCGTCGGAAAACTGATATCATCACCCAGCGATTATCCGCGCGCTTATATCTGCGATGAGTGCATCGCGGTTTG
>JAFAZU010000525.1 GCA_019239585.1 Acidobacteriaceae bacterium | reverse complement strand
GGAGAACTCCTGGAGAGTGTCAGGATTGGGGAAAGCTGCGGGGACATTGTTATACATGTCCATGTTCAGCCCGCCATCCAGAGTGTAGGCCGATTGGTTGGGCCGTGCGCCGTTAACACTGAAAACCAGATTGGTGTTCAGAGCGATGCCGCTTGCCGCTGAACCAGAACCCATTTGAACGGAACCGGGCAGCAGAGCTTGCAGGCTCAGCGCGTTACGGCCATTGAGAGGGAGTTCGACCATGCGCTGAGGGTCGACTACTTCTTTTACCGTGGCGGAGAAGGTATCGATGTTGGTCACAGTTCCCTGCACCGTCACGACCTCCTTAACTTGGCCCAATTGCATGGCGACATCAACCCGCGCGCGCTGATCTACTTCGAGGACAATGCCAGTGCGTTCCATGGTCCGGAAGCCTGGCGCTTCAGCGCTCACCTTGTATCTTCCCGGCGGCAGATCCGGCAGGAGATAGTAGCCTTCTTCATTCGATTTAACGGTTGTGGAAACGGCTGTAGCTTCGTTGGCGGCAGTGACAGAGACGGCGGCAACCGTGGAGCCGGATACGTCGGTGATGGTGCCGAAGATCACACCAGTACCGGATTGCGCGGCAGCGGTCAACGCAACGGCTGCGAACAGGAGAAACGTTCGAACGATCATGGAGCAACATCCCCTTTGAGGAGAATTGACCACAGGGGGAAAGGCCCGTCAAGGGTGCCCTTCAAAATAGTTGAACGAACGAGGTTAGTGCCGGGAAGAGCCGTATCCGACCGAGTTGGAGATTTCGGCGGCGGCGAGCTTCACCTGCGATGCCAGGTAGGATTCGGCAGAGCTGTAGAAGCGGTGCGCGGGCATGGAGATGCTGATCGCTCCCGCAACTGCGCCGGTTGCGTCACGGACCGAAGCGGCAAGGCAGCAGCCCCCGCTGGCGCTTTCTTCCAGATCGAGTCCGTAGCCGCGAGAGTTGATTTTCTTAAGTTCCTTGTCAAAGTCTGACAGGCGGGTGATCGTGTGTGGCGTACACTTCGGCATGCCGTGTTTTCGAAGCACGGACAGAACGGTTTCCCGGTCCACATTCGCCATAATCGTCTTCCCTAATGCGGTGCCGTGGGCGCTGGTAATCATGCCGAGCTTGCTCTTGAACGGAAGGGCCTCGCCCGCGTGGATTTGTCCGGCTAGAAAAATGTCGAGGTCGCGCCGGTCGAAGATCGCCAAATAGCTTGCGGCTTCGGTTTGCTCGGAGAGCTTGCGCAGTAATGGAAGCGCGACTTCCCGCAGCTTTGTCTGCTGAATGGCGGCGAGTCCCAATTTGAGCAAGCCGGTGCCAAGATGATAGGTTTTATTCTGCCGATTCTGTTCTACGAAACCATAGGACTGGAGCGAGGTAAGAATGCGATGCACATCGCTGGGCAGCAGGTCCGTTTTGTGCGCCAGTTCGGTGACTCCGATATGGGACCGGGTGCGGAACTCTCCTAAAACTCGACACACCTTTGTAATGGTCGTAGCAGGCTTCATGGCTGGAACGAGGCGTCCGAAAACCCCTAAATTGCCGGGTGCATTGATTTTATGCCTGCTTGTCGACGCCGTCAAGCCTGGTCAAAAAGCAACACGTTGTAGTTTTTGTTCGCCAGGGTTCCTTCGATTGTGGGCCAGACCTTTTTGTGAGTGGCGCTGGCGACCCATGCCTGACGCAGTTCTTCGGATTGAAAAGTCAGCACGAAGCGGTAGTTTGCTCCAGCGGGTGCCTGGCCATTGAGTGTTGAACGGAGCTTCAGCATCTGCACGTCGATGTAGCCCTGCTGTTTGCCGGCGGCCGGTTTAAACACTGTATGAAAGTTGTGAAGCATTTCCGCTTCCTTAGCCGGGTCCACCGTTAGATCAACATGTAATTGGATGGGCTTACCGGTGGTCTCCGCCGCAGGAGCCAGGGCAACTGCTCCGGCGAGCATCGTACGGATGTAAGTTCGACGTTTCATGGTTAGTAGAGAGCTTTCTTACCGCTGACAAGAAGTTTGATCCTGTATAAACTTGTGCTGGCAGTTATATAGAGAGTTTTTCCGTCGTCTCCCCAGTTGCAGTTTGCCGTTACTTCGGGCATTTTAATGGTTCCGAGGTGCTTGCCTTCCGGTGAGAAGATCCAGATCCCTCCGGGACCGGCGCAATACAGATTGCCCTGGGCATCCACTTTCATGCCGTCCGGCAACCCGTTTGCTGTTTCCGCCGTGACGTCGAAAAACAGGCGTCCATTCACTGGCGTGCCATCAGGACCGACATTGTAACGCATCCAGACTTTCCGCTTTTCGTCCGAGTTTGAGAGGTATAGCGCTTTCTCGTCGGGCGAGAAGGCGATTCCATTGGGACGGGTCAAGTCACGAATCACAGCTTGCAGTTTGCCATGTGAGAGCCGGTAGACTCCGTTAAAGTTTATCTCCTTCTTCGGGTCTTCGTCCTGCTTCAGCAAGCCATAAGGAGGGTCCGTGAAATATAGTGATCCGTCGGATTTGTAGACGAGATCGTTCGGGCTGTTGAATCGTTTCCCTTCGAA
>JAFAZU010000373.1 GCA_019239585.1 Acidobacteriaceae bacterium | reverse complement strand
CACGGCACGGTGTCCCGTAAACTGAAATTGCCAAATCCGCAGGACGTTGTCGATGCGCTTCGCGGTTCTGCTTATGCCCAGTCGGTTGAAAAGATAGCCAATCAGTTGATTGCACATCGCTTTCCGATTTTTGGGCAGGAGATCCAGACCGGACCTAAGATTCGCTGGCGTCGCGATTACATACACAACGTGGAGTCTGATCCTGCCTACTTTCGACGGATTTCCTATCTTAGTTTTTCGGCCGTTGGCGATCACAAGCTGGTTTGGGAGTTGAATCGTCACCAGCATTTAGTTCTGCTGGCCCAAGCATTTCTTTTCACCGGAAACCGTGATTTTCTCCAGGAAATATTCGCGCAGTTAGAGACTTGGTTTGAGCAAAATTCCTTCCAGCGCGGTATTAACTGGGCAAGCGCGCTGGAAGTGGCATTCCGAACGCTTTCCTGGATTTGGCTTTACCACTTCGTGGGCTCCCAGATGCCTGAATCGTTCCGTCAGAAATTTCTGACCGGTTTATACCGGCATGGCAGACATCTAGCAGAAAATCTGTCTGTTTATTTTTCGCCCAACACTCATTTGCTGGGAGAGGCTGTGGCGCTTTATGCACTGGCAGTTCTTTTTCCGGAGTTTCCGGGCGCAGTAAACTGGCGTAAACGCAGCGAGAATATTGTCCTAGCACAACTCGATTTTCAGGTGCAGGCTGATGGCTCGCATTTCGAGCAATCCAGCTATTATCACGTCTATGCTACTGATTTCTTTGTATTTTTTTACCTCATAGCAGGCCGTCCGCCCCTCGTTAAGCCGACTTTGGAGCGAATGGCGGAGTATCTCCACTGGCTGCTTGGCCCTTCTCGCCGCATCAGCTTCTGGGGCGATGATGACGGAGGGCGTTTATTCCACCCCTATGGCGTTCGTGATGAGTTTGGGAGGGCAACTCTGGCCACTTGCGGCCTGCTTCTCGGGCAGGATCAATGGGTTGGAAATGAAGGCGAGTTAGCTGAACAAGCGGCTTGGTGGCTCGGTGCTGACGTACTTCGTCTGGGAAAGCAACAATCAGCAGTAGCTAATGGAAGCCGGACTTTCGCAGACAGCGGACTGGTTTCTATAGCCTGCCATGATTTTTATCTGCAAATGGATTGCGGACCATTTGGCTATGGAGGAGCTGGTCATAGTCATTCCGACACGCTGAGCTTAAATTTGCAATATCTCGGCCGACCGATTCTCATTGATCCTGGAACGTATACGTATATAAGTAATCAGGAGGAACGAGATTGGTTTCGCGGATCGACCGCTCATAATACGGTCTGCATCGACAATAAAAATCAGGGGATTCCCGCGGGTCCGTTTCGCTGGGCATCAAAGCCGCATGTTGTTTTAAAGACTTCGCCGGGAACCGGTAATAGCACAAACGGGGAATACATTGATGCTTTCTGCCGCTATAGCGACTATAGCCACCGAAGGCGCGTTCTTCTACAGCCTGCACAATTGCTTGTACTCGACGAAATTGACGGCCCGGAGGGAGACCACATTTGCGAGCAAAACTGGCATCTTGGAATCGGGGCATCTAGCACGCAATTCAGCTTTTCGGCGGAAGCGGAACAGCAGGACTCAGAGTTTTCACCGGTTTACGGAACGAAGCTGCCAGGCCGCTGCTTAAAAGTAAAACAAAGCGGCAGATTTCCGATACAAATGGTTATGCTATTCACTCCAAACGGGGAAAGTCAGATTACTACGGCTGAAGCTGCTCGCATTTTAGGGGCTTATTCATAACTGAAGCTAGCGTCATCTCATTTTTTCGTAAAGAGAAATGGCAGCTTAGCCGATAAAATGGTTGAGGCTTGGATAAATCCTGGTGAAAGGCTGTTTGGGTTGGAACTTAATTGTACGCCTATGAATGTTGCGGTGGTTGGGCTAGGTTATGTGGGCTGTGTTACCGGCGCTTGTCTAAGCAGCCTGGGACATTACGTGATCGGCGTAGACCGCGATGAACACAAAGTACATTCCGTTCTCGCCGGCAAAGCGCCATTTTTTGAGCCGGATTTAGAAGATTTAATTTGTGAGAGTGTATCAGCTGGCCGATATCGGGCAACCACGTCGCTTTCCGAAGCTATTGCAGGAGCTGATATTGCGTTGATCTGTGTCGGCACACCGTCTGAAAAAAACGGAAATTTGGGGCTTGAACAGCTTCGCCGAGTGATAGGCGAGATAGCGTCGGCTCTCTCTCCACATCGCAAGCCGCTGATCGTTGCCATCCGAAGCACGGTTTTTCCCGGCACTTGTGAGGAAGTCGTCATGCCTGTTTTGGGGAAGAGTGTTCCCGTTGTCTCTAATCCTGAGTTTCTTCGTGAAGGCGTGGCAGTGAAAGACTTTATGGAGCCGTCCTTAGTAGTCGTTGGAGGTACGGACCAGGGCGCGGTCCAGCAAGTGGCTTCACTATATGATCCCCTCGGTGTTCCCGCTTGCAAAGTTTCACTTCGGACAGCGGAAATGATCAAGTATGCCTGTAATGCGTTCCATGCCACGAAAATTGCCTTTGCCAATGAAATCGGAGCCTTAAGCACTAGCCTGGGCGTAGATGCACAGGAAGTCATGAGAACTGTTTGCGAAGATACTAAACTTAACGCTTCAGCCGCTTATCTAAAACCGGGATTTGCATTTGGCGGCTCTTGCCTGCCGAAAGATCTGCGCGCGCTTGTCTATAGGGCAGGCAGACTCGATCTCCATCTTCCCCTGCTCACATCCGTTTTGCCGAGCAATGAGCAGCACCTTTCCCGCGCCCTCAATTCAGTTCTGGAGCTGCCGGGCAAGCGTTTGGGAGTGATTGGTCTGGCTTTTAAGGAAAATACAGATGATCTACGTGAAAGCCCAGTCATTGCCATGCTCGAACAATTAATAGGGAAAGGTCGGGATGTACGCATCTTCGACCCTCATATTCAACTCGAAACAATTTATGGCAGCAATCGCAACTTTCTTCTGGAATCTATCCCGCACATCAGCCGCCTTCTCCAGCCCAATCTAGAACAGGTACTCCGATGGTCTGATTACCTTGTTCTGGCTCAAAAGCAGAATGGAACCATAGCTGACCGCATACAAGAATCCGGACTTCCAGTACTGGACCTGACAGGAACGATAGCTTCAGTACCAGCACTGGTCGTGATCTAACTTCCGAACTCTCGGTGCCTGCGCAGCAAATGAACAACGGAACTATTCTTTTCTCCCAAGAGGATTTAACGCTTTTCTGCCAAGCGTCTGGGGACCGTAATCCTTTGCATTTAGAGAAGAAGTATGCATCCCAAACAGCTTACGGTCAACAGGTCGTCTATGGTGTTTTAGGCGCTGTGGCGTGTTTTGGTTATTTGGAACTGCCCCCCGGTCAAAAGATTTCGCGGGTAACAGCCGATTTTCATCGGCCTATGTTTCTCAACGTGCATTATCGCGTTGAGAAGTCCGGCTCAGCATCTAGCCAGACAATCCGGTTGTTTGACGGAACGGTACTTGTATTGACGCTTGTTGTCACTCACGCGCAGCTAGGGGGCCATCAGCACTCTTCCGGTTCTCAAGCAGGTTTATTTGAACGCAGCAACCCGCGCGAGTTGTCCTGGAACAACCTTCAAACTGGCCTGGAGTTTCGTGGCCGCTACGCCGCGAACTCTTCAAAACTCCAGGAGTTGTGCCGGTGGTGGAACGTGAAGACAGACTCCTTTGTTGTCGAAATGCTGCTTTGGAGCAGCTACTTCGTTGGGATGGAGTTTCCAGGGCGCAACGCCTTATTTTTTCGACTAGCACTTGATCTGCTGCAGAATGCCACATCCGAGGGTCCGCTCCATTACGTCGGAGTTGTCAGCAGTTTGAACAAGGCAGTTGAGCAGGCAAAGGTAAAATTCACCGTAAGCTCTGAGGGGTCGCAATTGGCTTCCGGCGTATTGACGGCTTTTGTCCGCCCTGAGCTACATGCATTTGATTTTGAAGGTGAGTTTCGGCAAAATGCGCCTGC
>JAFAZU010000159.1 GCA_019239585.1 Acidobacteriaceae bacterium | reverse complement strand
CCGTCGATGATCAGTTCGCTGCCCACTGCGAACGCAGCCTCATCCGACGCCAGGAACAAAACCGCATTTGCAATTTCGCTGGGATGTCCGAAGCGCCTGACCGGTAGCTGATTGCGAATGGATTCGGATACGTTCTGCAAATCGTTGCCTGTAAGCCCGAGCTTGCTGTAAAGGGGTGTCTCGATGGGTCCCGGACTGACAGCGTTGACACGGATGCCGCGAGCGACGAGTTCACTGGAGAGAGTACGGGCGAGCGACAGCAAAGCTGCCTTACTCGCTCCATAAACGCTGGTATTCGGCATACCCACATGCGCGTTGACCGATGCATTAAGGACGATAGAGGCCGGATTTGCAAAAATAGGCAGCAGCGCTTGTATTAAGAAAAACGGGCCACGCACATTGATGTCGAATGTGCGGTTGTAGGCTGCTTCGCTCCACGCCTCGACGGGCTTCAGATCGGCGACGCCGGCATTGATCAACAAAACATCGAGCTGACCGAAAGCAGCGCCGATCCGCTCGGCCAATTGTTTCTGCTGAGCGACATCGCTCGAATCGGAAGCAAAGGCCAGGACCTGATCGCCGAATTCTTGACGTGCCCCTTCGAGATTCGCGGTGCTTTGGCCGGTGATGACGACGCGCGCTCCTTCGCGGAGAAAAAGCCGCGCGGTCTCGAGACCGATTCCGCTGCTGCCGCCGGTGATGAGCGCGCGCTTACCCTTAAGTCGATTCATAGGATTTACTTATTGCTGAATCCGTCTTTCATGCATGCGCCAGCATATGGGTTTCGGCCCAGGCCAGAACGTCGTCCGCTACTTTCTGCCAGCCGTCCTGACCGAGGGTGAAGTGGGTGCGCTCCGGATATTCTTTATACTCCGTCACAGCCGATGATTTGGAATACAGCTTGTAATCGGCCTTCACGACAGCAGGCGGCGAAACGTGATCTTTACCGCCGGCGACAAGCAACAGAGGCGCGCGCGTATCGTTGGCGAAGTCTACTGCGGTTGCGGCGTGCGGATTGAAGTTGGCGAAAGCGGCCTGGAAGAGGATGTGGTCCGGGCCGGGCACGGCGTAGCGGTCGTAGGCGGCGCGCGACTCTTCTTCGCTTAAAGTGTTGGTAAAAGCGTAGTGGAACTGTTCCAGGGTGAGCGGGACCGCACGATGGTTGTTCAGCGGATTGCTAAGCGCGGGGAATGTCACCTTCAGCGTTGAGAACGGTAGAAAGATGATGCCCTTCACCGGAGCCGGCCCGAGCGCGACACCGACGGAACCCCAGCCACGATCCAGCAGAATCTGCGCAATAAGTCCTCCGAAGGAATGGCCCATGATGACGGGCGGCGCAGCGAGACCGCGGATGATCGTCTCGTAATAATCGACGATCTGCGTTATGCCTAGTCCGGCGATGGCTGAAGGATCGCGACGAATCTCCTCAATATCCCCTTCCAGACCTGGCCAGCTCCTGGCAATAACGCGGTAGCCTGCCGCCGTATAGCGCTCGACCCAGTGCTCCCAGCAACGCGCCGTCATCCAAAGGCCGTGAATGAGGACGATTGTTTTATTTTCGGTGTTCATACATCTGCTCCTTTTCCAATGCAAACTACGGTTTTGCCGCGCCCGGTTCCTTTTACCCGCCTGGCGTATGCGGAGGCGGCTTCCGAGAGAGGCACAGCGGTATTTACAAATGTTTTCAAGCGGCCGGTATCAAGTAACGATGCGATGCGTCCGAGCTGGTCGCGTCTCGGTTCCACGATGAAGAATGCCCTCTTCGCGCGCTCGTCGGATGAGCTGGCTACAGAAGAAACGACCGTTACCAACCGACCGCCCGGCCCAAGCACTTGCCACGAGCGCTGCAGCGTATCACCTCCGACCGTGTCAAGAACAAGATCGACAAGACCCGCGACCTCTTCAAACGTTTGTGCGTGATAGTCAATGACCTGATCGGCGCCAAGTTGCGTAACGAAGTCGAGGTTCGCAGCGGATGCGGTGGCAATCACATAAGCACCGTGTTGCTTGGCAAGCTGAACGGCGAAGTTACCGACGCCGCCGGAGGCTCCATGAATCAAAACACGCTCGCCTGGTTGCAGACGCCCATGGTCAAACAGAGCCTGCCAGGCGGTGAGCGAGCTGATAGGCACGGAAGCAGCTTCAGAATGAGTGAGCGTGCGCGGCTTGGGTGCCACGTCTCCCAAAGGAGCAATGCAGTATTGTGCCATGGCTCCGTCCTTGTACCAATCGTTCATTCCGAAGACCTCGTCACCGACTTTAACGCCCGTCACGTCCGAGCCGAGCGCCTCGACCGTTCCCGAAAACTCATGAGCCGGAATGGTGTTGACGCGGACCTCACCGGACTTCTGAAACCAGGTCGAAATCCAGCCGAGTTCCGTAGGCATAACTCCGGCGGACGCGACGCGAATGAGCACCTCTCCGCTGCCCGGGAACGGTTTCGGCAGGTTCATCAGGACCGGCGTTGGTGCATTCTGTGCGCCGCTGATAACAAGGCACTGCATCTTTCAGCTCGTTGCGCCGGCGCGGCGACGGCGTCCGCTCAGCAGATACGTTTCGGCGCGAACCGCAAGCAGCGGATCGTTTGAAGGCTCAATGCCGTCGACGCGCGGAATCGGATCAAAGATGATGTGTTGTTGTTCGGCGGCGTTATTAGGGGCAACGGCATTCAATTCCACAGTTCCGAAAGCGATTTCCGGGCGGTCCTGCGGCCAGTGGACAGTCGAGTCGTCCGTGGTGTCTCCCTCGGCCGCGATCTGCACGGAGATGAGCATTTTCGCTGGACCTTGTGAGATGCGTTGCCGGATCTCGTCGAAAAGGTAATCTTCCGGCTGTTTGGCGGCTGCGGCGGAGTCCAAAAATGCGGTACCCCCTTCGGGACGGATACGGTAACGGCCATAACGCACTGCACCGTTAGAGTTGGTGAACTTATAGGCGTTGACCGCAAAATAGGCGTCCCTTGCAAAGCTGAGCGGAGCGGGCTGCGGTGTCTGCACAAACGCAAGCGCGGCGGGATGCGCGGCAAGAAATGCTTCGATGGGCGATGGCTTTGCGCTGCTGGTTTTGCTTGCGGCAACTGCGTGCAGGAACTCGACGAACTCTTCAGCTGTTCTGGCAGGAAAGCCGTCGATCGTGTGGGCAATGATGTCAGTGTGCGTATGCTCGGCCAGGTGAAACCGCAGAGCAAAACCGCGCGGGCTAGCGCCGGGATCATTATCGTGTATCGCCGGGATGCCTGCAAAGTCCGAGAAACGCGCCGTTACAGAGATAACGGAGCGCTGTATGTGCGGCGCGCGGGTAAGTTGGAGCGCTTCGCCGGACGGCGTGAAAGCGCCGGTTAGAAGAATCCCTTTGGCATGAGCCGGGCGGAAGCCCGCATGCACCCCTCCGTTTTCTTCGTCGAACGCGTCGATCACCCGCTTGGCAATCGACGTATACCGGGGATCGTCTTTGGCGTGATGCAGAGTCTGTTGGGAAAGCGAACTGGTTGTCGTCGCTGTGCTCATCTAGTTTAAACTCCTTTCTCTGTTACCACTGTGCGCGAATCGAGAGGCACAGACAATTACAAGATGGAAGCGTTTTTAGCTACCCCGAAGAGAGGGCACAAGATTTACCACCTTCGCGGTATCAGGTGAGGTTAGAAGCGTCGACCAAACGTGTATTCCAGATTGCTCTTCTGCTCACCGGAAGCAGCGCAGATGCCGAAAAGGTGGTTGCGGGCTGCATGGACGCGCTGGACACGTTCCCTAACACAATCGAGTTATTTCGCTATTCCAGAGAGCGGTGACGTGCGAAAAGGGCAAAAAGCGGTAGTCTTGATCCATATGCCCTTGAGCATTTTCGGTTGTTGTCCGGGTCGCAGGAAGGCGGTGCGGTCACAAACGGGAATGACCGTGGCGGTGACGGCCTGGAGCGCTCTGCTTTTACATGGGTGCGCGGCAAAGTCGAACGTTCCTCAAGCTGCGATTCAAATCACACGCGTGCCCCAGGCCGATAGTGCTGGAGGCATAGAAACGGAGGTCATCGAAGGAACCGTTTCGGGAGCGAGCAGCGATGACCGGGTGGTTTTGTATGCCCAGACCGGGACGTGGTGGGTGCAGCCCCTCGAGAAGGAGCCGTTGACGCGCCTTGATCGTCGCCTGCATTGGATCAACGGCACACATCTCGGAACAAAGTACGCGGCCCTGTTGGTAGACCCGAAGTTCACGCCTGCCAACAACATTACCGAACTGCCGGGAGTCAGCGGGCTCGTGAAAGCAGTAACAGTGATCCCGGGACAGTCGCGGCCGCCGTCGCCGTACATTTCTTTTAGCGGATACCGATGGAGGACGCGGACAACAGCGAGTAATCGAGGAGGCACGCGGAATCGATATGCAGCGGAAAACATTTGGACGGACCGGATGGGCGCATTGCACCTGCAAATCACCGGCGGGCCGAAAGAGTGGATCTGCGCCGAGATCACGCTCGCGCAGAGCCTGGGCTATGGGACTTACAGCCTCCAATTACGCGATCTTTCCAAGCTGGAACCATCAGCAGTTTTTGCGTTTTTCACTTACGATTACGCCGGTGGAGATGATAATCACCGTGAAATGAATATCGAGGTGAGCCGCTGGGGTGACGCATCGATTAAGAACGGACAGTACATAGTGCAGCCATTTCATGTGCCGACGAACGTATCCCGCTTTCTCATACCGGCAGGGTCAACAGTGCATTCGCTCCAGTGGGAGCCCGGACGTATGGCGTTCAGCAGCGAGACTGGTGCCGGTAAAGCGATTTCTCAGCATGTCTTTGTTTCGGCGATGCCGCAGCCCGGTCTGGAATCTCCACGCATGGCTTTTTACGTCTACAACGAGGGGCCGCATAAGCAAGCGCGCCCGGCTGAGGTAGTAGTTGATAAATTCAGATACCTACCCTAAGTCCCGGATTCTGCGGCGAACGGTTCCCCTGCGCGTAGTCCTCTTAGCGATGACAACTTGCTCCGTTGCCTACGGCCTGGATCCGAATCGCGCGCCTTCCGAATACGTGTTCGAGGAGTGGGGCGCCGGGCAGGATTTCAAATGGGGCGCGGTTCATTCGCTGGCGCAAACGCCGGATGGTTATTTGTGGATTGGCTGCGAAGCAGGCCTAGTTCGTTTTAACGGAGTTGTCTTTCAACTTATGTCGGGTACCGAAGCGAATGGTTTGCCGGCAGGACCGGTTCAGCAACTCGCCACAGATTCCGATGGCTATTTGTGGATTCGCGAGCGGGATACGTCTCTGTTCCGGCTCAGGAACGGAAAAGCACAAAATGTTCTGCGTAGTCTCTTACACATTGAGAGCGGCGCAACAGCGATGGGAACGGGCCAGGGCGGTAAGGTGATCTTCTGGACCGGCTCAAAAGGGATCTGGTGTTGCAAGGGCGATCCGCCGCAGAGTTTCCATCACGATAGCAGTACGCGCCGCAACCTGCTGGTGATCGCTGTTGCTGAGGCGTCGGATCACAAGTTATGGATTGGGTCGCGTGATGCCGGGCTTTGGTCGCTCCAAAACGGCGAGCTTCTGGATTATGCTACCCGGGTCCCCGACTTAAAGGTGAATGCGATTCTCCCGGATGGCGAGAATCGATTGTGGATTGGTACGGATGGCGGCGCGATCCGCTGGAACGGCTGGCAGTTAACGAAGGCAAGCGTGCCGAAAGAGTTACAGAAGACGCAAATCGTATCTTTAGCCAGAGATCATGAAGGGAACGTCTGGGCGGGCACCGGCGATGCGCTTTACCGGATCACGGCGAAGGGTGATCCGGTAGTGGTGCGAACGGATCAAATTTATGGAGTGAACGCGATCTTTGAGGATCGCGAGGGCAATTTGTGGCTGGGGACCGATGACGGGTTGGCGCGCCTGCGCGATAGCGCGTTTTTATCTTATCCATACTTGATCGAAAGGCGCGGCCAGGAGAACTCTCCGGTCTATGTGGATGCAGGAGGTCGAACGTGGTATTCGGCTGCGGGGGGCACGGTAAATTGGCGTCTTGGCCCGGAAGCGGGTGAGATTCGGATCGGAAAACCGGACGATACGATTTACTCGATCTCCGGGCGGGGTTCGGACGTATGGATCGGCAGAAAATTGGGAGGACTGACGCTCATACGATGCGGCGGCCGCTGTCGAGGGGAGCGCAGTTACACAGAGGCGAATGGATTGGCCGAGAATGCCGTCACATCCGTGTTGCACGCAGCCGATGGCAGTGTCTGGGCAGGAACGGCGAACAGCGGCGTGTCTCGGCTGCAACAGAACAGGTTTACCACCTTTACATCAAAATCGGGCCTCGCTTCCAACTCAATTCGTGCAATGGCGCAAACGCAAGACGGAACTCTCTGGTTTGCGACTACGGATGGCCTCAGCGCGGAGCATCAGGACATCTGGCGCACCTACAACGCGTCGGATGGCTTACCACCCGGCGGCGTTAACTGCCTGAGTGCCGATGGCGAGGGCGTGCTTTGGATTGGTGCTGCTTACGGTCTGGCTTTTTTTAGAGGAGGCCAGATTCATGCTGTTCAGTGGCCTTCCGCGCCCAGCGAGCAAATTTTGGAATTGGCGGCAGGGCGTTCTGATTCGCTGTGGATTGCTACGCCCACAAACATCTTTGAGGTGAAGCGAACGGCCGCGCTCAATGGCCGCATTGGGCCGGGTGATGCACGGGAATTCGGCGGGACGGATGGACTCCTGACCGGTTCGGTGCTGAAGCGGAGTTCAAGCGTAGCGTCCGATTCTTTGGGGCGGATCTGGTTTTCGACCAGCCGCGGACTGTCGGTCGTCGATCCAACACGCTTATCGGCGCAATTTGTTCCTGCATTGCCCCACGTGCAGGCGATCTCTGCGGACGGCGCAGAACTCAAGTTGTCCAGCCGGGTGCAGATACCGGCACTTTGCAAACGCGTGGTGTTCGATTTTATCGGGCTGAGTCTGACGGCACCGCAACGGGTTCAGTACCAGTACAGACTCGATAACTTCGATGCCGATTGGAGCAAGCCTGTTGTGATTCGGCAGGCAGTCTACACGAATTTACCGCCGGGCAGTTACCGTTTTTGCGTGCGCGCCAGCAACCTGGCGGGAATCTGGAGCAGCGAGGAAGACAGCGTGCTGGTTCAAGTGGAGCCAGCCTCTTGGCAGACATGGTGGTTTCAAATGGCGGCGGTACTGGTAATCGGGCTGTGTTTTGCCGTGGCGTATCATCATCGCTTGCGCACGGTTAAGCAGGCCTTAAATCTCCGCTTTCAGGAGCGCCTGTCTGAAAGAACGCGCATTGCACAAGAACTGCACGACACTCTCTTGCAAGGGTTTCTAAGCGCATCGATGCAACTGCATGTCGCCGGCAATCGACTGGAAGACAATTCGCCTGCGAAGGCTCCCTTGCAGCGCGCCACCGAGTTGATGCGAAAAGCAGGGGATGAGGGCCGGGCCGCTCTGCGGCAGCTGCGCTCGGAAGAAGACACAGCAAGTCTCGAGGATGCATTTTCAGCAATCCCGCACGAATCGATGATGGGCGATAACACCAGCTTCCGCCTGCGGGTAGAAGGACATACGCGGCCCTTGAGGCCAGTGCTACGCGACGATATTTATCGCATCTCGCGGGAGGCGATTGTCAACGCGATTCGACATTCCGGCGCAAGCAACATTGAAGTGGAACTGTGCTATTATCCCCATCAACTGCGCGTCACCGTGCAGGATGATGGTCGCGGCATTGATCCGCAGGTGATACGGTCGGGACGCGACGGACACTGGGGTATCAGGGGCATGCGCGAACGGGCAGAACGCATTAAGGCCAAGCTCAGCCTGTTGAGCAGTCCGGGAGGCGGCACGGAAGTCATACTGCGCGTTCCGGGTAATCTGGCCTATGAATTCAAGCGCCAAAACGCGGGCGATTGGCTGAGCGTGCTACGGTCAAAATTGCCTTTTTTCCGGCGCGATTCCGGGGGCAACTGAGCATGGAAACCGAAGTCAAAATTCGAATACTGAGCGTAGACGATCACCCGCTACTGCGCGAAGGCATAGCTGCGGTCATCAACGAAGAGCCGGATATGAAGGTAGTAGCGCAAGCTGCAACAGGCAAAGAAGGCATTGAGCAGTTTCGCGCTTGCAAGCCGGACATCACTCTTCTGGATCTGCGGCTGCCGGATATGAGCGGCATCGATGCGATCGCCGCCATTCAGGACCAATCGCCGGACGCGCGAGTTATTATTTTGACGACGTTTGACGGCGACATAGAAATCCGGCGAGCTCTTGAAGCCGGCGCGCATAGTTATGTGCTGAAGAGCATGCCGCCTGGGGATCTGCTGAAGATCATCCGGCAGGTGTACGGAGGCCGAAAGTATGTTCCAGCAGAGATCGCGGGCTCGCTGGCGGAACACATGGGGACAGAGCAGCTGACGCAGCGTGAGTTGGAAGTTTTGCGACAACTTGCAGGCGGAAACCGCAACCGCGACATCGCTGAAAAGCTGTATATCGCTGAGGAAACGGTGAAAGTTCACGTAAAACATATCATGGAGAAACTCGGAGCGAGCGACCGGACTCAGGCGGTCGCGATAGCGGTCAAGCGCGGCTTTATCGAGCTGAAGTGAAGTTTGCAGCGTAACTCGAAAGGGTTAAGGCAAAATGCTCATTTCGCAAGTTTCGCGAACAGAACGAGTCTACGTATTATCGGAGTGTCGGTCGACTTTGCGTCGCCTGAAAGGAGACAAGACTGCCACACTTCGCGTCGGCTTATCCAGGGAGTTCTGCTGGGTTTGCGCTTCTGCTGCTTCGTTTAGTCCTCGCCTTTACGGCGCTTCGCCAGAGTTGGCCGTACGCTATGAAGGCGCGTTTCGTCCTGGACGGATTCCTCGTGTTGGGCGTATTTGTGAGTCTTACTAGTCTGGCCCTGGCAGCAGGCGTGAAAACCCGGTTGGCGGCGCTGCTGTTCTGTCTTGGCATCGCGGCCGAGACAGTTTGGGTAGCGCCAAAGGCAGACCCGGATCGATTTCTACTTGTCCTGCTTTCCGGTAGCATGGCGCTAGCATTAATGTTGCTAGGTCCAGGCGCGTTCTCATTCGACGCCAAAAAATTCGGCAGACATGAAATCGTGATCGCTCCGAGCCGGCAGAAACTATGACTTTTCAGGCTGCTCCGTACGGATCTACTTGAGCATCTTCGAGCTACAGCGTTTTGCATTGGAGGGGAGCCGGCCAAGCCGGTCACTTCGTTCGCGGCTCCGTTTCAAAAATGACAAGCTTTAATGCTGGGCCGCAGGCCTACGCTCTGCCGAGCGGGTCTGCACAGCGCGCCCCTGTGAAGCTTCGACCAAGGCAGCCGTCTGTTTCAAAGCATGGACGACTTTCTCTATAACCTGCTCGGGTAATTGCGTCACCGTTCCCGTAACCCCGAGTGCGGCCGCCACCAGTCCCTTGACACTGCGAACCGGCACCGCCAAGCAGCGTACGCCGAGTTCCTCCTCCTGATCGTCTATGGCCCATCCGCGCTCGGAGACCGCCAGCAGCTCCCGTTTGAGCGGGGAAACCGAGTCGATAGTCCGGCTGGTATGCCGTGTGAACACGATTTTGCTGAAGTAATGTCTTTGGCTCTCGGGGCTGTTGTAGGCCAGTAGAACTTTACCGACAGCCGTGCAATGCAGGTTCGTGCGTTTTCCCACATAGGTGTCGAATCGGATGAAGCCAGGTCCCTCCACCTTCTGTACGTACACTGCCTGCTCCTTTTCCTGCATCGCTAAATGGACCGTCAGCGCCAGCGAGTGCGCCAGGCTGCGCATGGGAGAAAGAGCCATGATCGCTAAGGGCGTTGTTTTCAAAACCGTGTCGCCCAGGGCCGCCAACTTAATACTGAGGACGAAAGTGCGGGTGGCCGGATCGCGTTCGATATAGCCCAGCCGCTCCAGCGTGAGCATGAGAATATGGGTCGTGCTTTTGGGCAGGCTCAATCGACGACTCACTTCCGAGATGTTCCAGGCGCGCTGAGTACAATCCAGAAACTCCAAAATTCGAAAAGCGCGTTCCACCGCCGTGGAAGGATGTGAATTTTGCAGCGGCATCACGGAAACCATATCAGAAAACGACAAGGGTCGTCCGTCCCATTTTCTGCCTAATAGGTCATTCAGAATAGTACAAGCAACCACATTGTCCAGAATGCTGGACGAAATGATAAGCGTGTCCACAAGCCGCTGAAGCAGCGCTTAAGCAAGGCAGGAGGCCGCTAGCTGGGAAACGCATCCAACTGCCATTGCAGGAGAGCGCCTGCTTCCAGCAGTTTCTGCATGGCTTCCCTTGTGATTTCCAGATCCTCCTCCGAATGCGCGGCTGAAATCGAGATTTGTTTGTTCGGCACGGGGAAAACATACACTCCACGGCTAATCAACTCCTGCCTGAGCTGCGCGTCCGCCGCAAAACTGTGATGGGAAGCAAGATCGTGCCAGTCCCTTGGCGCATGGTCCATGAAGTAGACGCACAAGGCGGAGCCCTGCCGGGCTATCGTCACGGGGACGCCGGCGCTCCCGAAGGTGGAAGCCATGAGTTTCTCAAGCGACGCGCCCATTGCCTCCAGCCGCCGATAAACCTCACCGCCATTCCTCATGAGCTGCTCAATCGTGGCAATAGCAGCGACTGTCGCCACGGGATGTCCGTTATAGGTTCCGGCCAGAAGAACGCGCTTAGAGGGATCCGGGTGTATAAAAAGATCGAGCAGTTCTTTCTTTCCTCCAATCACCCCGATGGGATATCCGTTGGCAATCGCTTTCCCATAGACAGCCAGATCGGGAGTCACGCCGCAGAGCGAGGCATATCCTCCGAGCGCATGGCGGAACCCTGTTTTTACCTCATCAAAGATGAGGACGAACCCGGCGCGGTCCGCTAACTGGCGTAATCCCGCCAGGTATCCATCTTCGGGATGCACAATCCCAATGTTTTGCAAGATCGGCTCGGTAATCAAGCCGGCAATGGGATACCGGTCCGCTACGTAGGAAACGGAATCCAGATCGTTGAAATTGACCGGGTGAATGAGCTGCCGGTGTTCCTTCGGAATACCGGCGCTAATCGGGTGAAAGGCATATTCTCCCGGCGATTGGCGAGGGCCCAGCTCGCTCAGTGGGGTCATCAAATTGCAGCAGACATCGTTATGCCACCCGTTGTATCCGCCCTGCATCACAATGAAATGGTCCCGCCCCGTGGCAGCCCGCGCCAGACGCATGGCCTGATAGGTCGCTTCGCTGCCCGTGTTCAGAATCTCAACGGATTCCAGGAACGGCGCACACTGGGAAATCAGCTCCGCCAGCCGTCCCTCCAGGACGGTAGTGCCGGCTCCGTATAGACTATTTCCTTCGCGTAAAGAACGAATCACCGCCTCTGTCACGCACGGGTCGTTGTGGCCCAACAGATGCGCCGCAAATGCCGCATGGTAGTCGATAAACTGGTTTCCATCGATGTCCCACATATGGGAACCACTGGCATGGGTAAAGACAATTGAAGGGTCTGCCAAACGGTTAATCGAAACCACGCCTCCGGGAAGATACTTTTGATTGTGTTCGAGAATTTCGCTTGCTCGCGGATAAGCCTGCATAGAAGGGCGTCTTTTCTAGAGTAGTGCCGGATGGCGTCGACGGATGCTCGGTATTCATGGTTCATGGCAGCAAATCCAGAATGTTGAACGATAAATTTACCAGTTCTTTTCTCAGATTTGTTTTCAAATTGACCTACTACGAAGGTTTCCAGCAACCATCTCGGTCACGCTTTGAGACACATCTCCTGTTGTTCTTGATTCCGGTCTGCCTTCAAGGGTTTGTAAAGCAGCTATTATTAGTGGGCTTTTTGCTTCATTTCAGCTCAAGCTATTTCACGCATCCTCAACCAGTTCCGGCAGACTCGCGGCACTTAGACGGGAGCCTTGCCGAAATCCGGTACCTTCATCGATTCACCACCGCGCAGCGCGGATTGATGAGCCACAATACCGGGCGCGGTATAGGCAATCGCTTCCCACACATTTACTGCGGGATGACGATTCTCCACAATGGCGCTGATGAACTCATGCGTGATAAATGTGTGCGACCCGCCGTGACCGGTGGGCACGCGCATGGGTTCCGGCAGACGATCCCAATGGTTGGGCGGTTTGTAGTTCTCCAGGTGAACCTCTCCCATCGGATATCCGTTCGGATCAACGATCGTCTTGGCGCTGCCGATCCGAGCGACCTGATCCGCCGCATGACCGGGCTCTCCCGTGAGATAGGACATACGATCACCGAAAAATTTTCCATGCTCTTCTTCCGGGTTCGCCACATGCCAGTACACAGAAATACGGCTCGCATGGCCGCTGGAGGTTTTAAAAAACGCCGTTGTATTCCAGAATGGGTTTTTGTATTCGTTGGACTGTAGAATTTCGTGCCCATCGCCCCAGCCGACCGCCTGCACCTCGACCAGGCGTTCGCCAGTCACAGGAATCACCATGCCTGTGCAATGTGTCGGATACTGCATGGGCGGCAATCCATAACGCCAAGTGGGCAGCCCGATTTCGTCGTACATCAGATCTTTGAGACCCTCGTGATAGTATTCGGCTTCTGAGTAGAAGATCGTTCCAAATTGCCCGGCCCGTGCCCATTCCTGGCAGGTCATAATCTCCGACCGGTAATAACTCGTTTCGGCCATCATGTACTTCAAGCCGGAGCTTTTAACTGCCTCCAGAAGCCGTTCGAGGTCCTCGAGCGACATTCCCGCCGGCACGGCGCTGATCACGTGCTTGCCGGCCTTCATTGACTCAACATCCATCCACACGTGTAGAGGCGCTGGAGTAAATACGGCCACCGCATCGAGACCCGGGTGTTTCAAAAACTCCTGGAACTTTTTGTATTTGTTTCCACAGCGGTACACCTCAGACAGCCGCTGCAGCCGGTCTTCGCGAAGATCGCAGACGGCGACCACTTGGCTATTCGGATCGAGATGCCATTGGAACATCGAACCGAAGTTGCCGCCTACTACTCCCATGTTTACCTTTTTAGGCGAGGCTCTCTCTCCGACCAGAACGGGCTGCGGCTGGACCTGCGCCGCCGTCATCGCACTCACCGTCAGAGCGCCTCCCTTCAGCAAGTCGCGCCGGCTGAAATCTATGTGCCTACTTTTACTCACTCGATCTCCCCTCTGATCCATTTCAGACTGCTCCTCTCAGGCTATGTTGCTCCTCGCTGGTTGCGCAAGCAGGCCGTCCAGTCCATTGAACGCTTTTCGCCAGCCATTCGGTCGGCGAGTTCACCTTTTATCTTCTGTCCAAGGGATTGGACGACTCCCGGCAGAGATATTGACTTCATCACCCGGTAATGTAACAGTGCTTCCCAGTATTTGTATTTCACGGGAGCATTCTATGATTCAGTTCCGCCGACTCGTATTTGAAGCAATACTCGCAGCCATAACGACAATCTCCTGCGCCAGTCTGATGCGGGGACAGGCGACAGGTACCGTGCTAGGGTCCGTGCTGGATCCATCCGGCGCGCCTGTAGCGGGTGCCAATGTCCAACTCGTCAACGAAAGCACAAACGTTAATAAAACTACCAGTACAAATGACGCAGGCTATTACGAGATTATCGATGTGATTCCCGGGCAGTATACGCTTACGGTGGAAATGCAGGGCTTTAAAAAATCCGTGAAGCCGAACTTCGAAGTGCAGGTGGGCCAGTTCGCGCGGATCGACATGAAGCTGGAGCTCGGCACCCTGTCTGAAACCGTTAATGTAGGCGAGCAGGCTCCGCTTCTGAACACGGCAGAGGCCACGGTGGGGCAAGTCGTGGGGGTGCGCGAAACACAGGAACTGCCTCTCAACGGGCGCAATTACCTGCAACTGGTGACACTCGCGCCCGGAACTTCCACGTACGCTGGCCGCTCGTTCTATAACTCTGCCCTGACGGACAACGCCGGATCGGTCATCTCCGGCGGCGCGGGTGATGAGCGCAATGAGATTACATTGGACGGGGTCAACATCAAAAGCTACATGATCAACTACGCGTTTGTGCCGTCCATTGATGCCATCCGGGAGTTTCAGGTGCAGACCACGCCGTACTCGGCGGAGCTGGGGAAGAGCGCGGGCGCGCAAATTCGACTGGATTCGCGCAGCGGCGGCAACTCGTTTCATGGAACTGCTTATGAGTTCCTGCGCAATAGCGCGCTCGATGCTAAAAACTTCTTTGATAACCCGAAAGCTCCGATCCCTCCCTTCCGACAAAACCAGTTCGGCGCTAGTTTGGGAGGGCCTATTTTGAAGGACAAAGTCTTTTTCTTTCTGAACTATGAAGGATTCCGAAACAGTCTCGGCGAGACCTTTTTCGGGACGGTACCCACAACTCTGATGCTGAATGGAAATTTCAGCGAAGGTCCGTCCGTGTTCGACCCAGCAACGACTCGGCCCGACCCAAGTAATCCCGGCAGGTTCTTGCGGGATCAATTTCCCAACAATGTGATTCCTACCAACCGTATTAACCTCGTTTCCGCCTATTACGCCGCCCATCTGTATCCGCAGCCAACTAATTCAGGGTTTCTGAGTAACTTCGCGACATCGGCACAGGATACGACGCAGCGCGATCAGTTTAATACCAGAATCGACTACGCCGGGGCCAAAGACGCTTTGTTTGGAAGGTTCAGCTTTAATAACTCGACTTTATTTCTTGCCAAAGGTCTTTTTGGGACCGGACAGATTCCCGGATTCGGCGACAATTTCATTAACAACAGCCGGAATATTGTTGTGTCGGAAACACATACTCTGAATCCCACCACCGTTCTCTCGGCGCGAGCTTCCTACTTCCGAAACTTCCCCAGTTCGAGCCCGCAACAACTCGGCAATAATGTTAATGAAAAGTTCGGTATCCAGGGCGTGTATCCGAATGAGCCGTTCTCCCCTAATGTGTCAGGCGTTTTGAATCCCGTTACGAACGCATACGCGCCTGAGTTCTTCATTTCGAATCAGTACCAATACGCGCTCAGCCTTGCGAAGGCGATTTCCGCCCACTCCATGAAAATCGGCGGCGAGTACAATCGCCTGCAATTGTTTGAGACTGCGCCTCGTTCTCCTGCAGGAGACTTTTATTTTGGTGGACAATTTACCGGTGACCCTACCAGCACAATTGGTTCCACCGGGCAGGGATTTGCTGACTTCTTGCTCGGACTCCCAAACTATGCGCAATCAGCGCAACCGATTCCCGCCGGACAATTGTTTCGCAATGTCTGGAACGCCTACATCGATGACAACTGGCGCGTCACTCCAAATCTGACTCTTGACTTAGGCTTGCGTTATGAGTTCATCGGAAATCCTTACGATAAGTACAATCGGCTGTCCAATTTCAATTCGCAGACCGGGCAGCTCGTCCTCGCGGGCCAGAACGGAGTCAGCCGCTCCACTCTCCATACTGACTGGAACAACTTTGCTCCACGGTTCGGATTCGCGTGGGCGCTTCCTAACCGGCGTCTTTCCATTCGCGGCGGCTACGGCATCTTCTACGATATCGTGCAGATGAACTCGTTTAATGCAGTTCGCGCCAATCCCCCTTTGTTCAATTTCGTACTTTTACGGTTAATAATCCAATTGATCAGATCCCGACCACGCCGATTCAAACTGTCTTCGGCTCTGGTGCGCAAACGGCACTTCCCGCTGTGCAGGCGATTGATCCAAACTTGCGGACCGGCTACATTCAGAACGGGTCTTTTACTGTTCAAAGGCAGTTTGCCGGGGAGTTTCTGGCCGAAGTCGGGTATGCGCGTCAAAAGTGGACGAAGTTCACTGCCGGACGAGATCTTGATGCCCCATTTCAAAACGGAACGTTCCTTCGTCCCTATCCACAATACGGCGGGATCAGTCAACTAGCCAATATCGAAGATGGCAACTACAACGCGCTCCTGGCGAAGTTGGAAAAGCGGTTCTCGAAAGGGTTGAGTTTTCTTGCGTCCTATACCTTTGCCAAAACCATTGATAATACTTCCGTGGGCAGCGCCATCTTAACTGCTTCGGGTACCGGAGACGGATTTCAGAACCCTTATTGCTTTTCCTGTAATCGGGGGCGCGCGGATTCCGATAACCGCCACCGGTTTGTGCTGAGCGGGCTATACGAAGTTCCGCGACTGGTGACCTCCAATTCCCTTGCCAATTACTTGCTAGGCGGCTGGGAAACGTCCGGCATACTCACGCTGCAGTCCGGATTCCCGATCACTCCCTTTGTGACAGGCGGCGTGAGTCAGTCTCTCGGCGGAGGGGATCGCCCCGATCGGGCGGAAGGCGTTCCTATTTTCCCTGACGGCACGAGAACCGTGAACCGCTGGTTCAATCCCTCGGCCTTTTTCGTTCAACCACTAGGCCAATTTGGGCAGGTGGGGCGCAATGTCTTCGATGGTCCTGGACTGGTGACACTTGATTTCTCTGTGATGAAAAATTTCTATGTCGCGGAACGGCTCAAAATCCAATTTCGTACGGAGTTCTTCAACATTGCTAATCATCCTAATTTCAATTTTCCGAACTCCACCATCAACACACCGACCGCGGGCATCATCTCCTCGACCGTGACTCCTTCGCGGCAGATTCAGTTCGCTCTGAAACTAGCTTTTTAACCCGTGACAATTGTTAAGTTGCTCCTTGTCTACGCGACCACAGCAGTGGCAATCGCCGCTGCGGAAGCTGACGCCTGGAGGATTCTCTACAATCAGGGCGTCCATTCGCTCGCCCAGGGTGAGCCACGAGCCGCTGTTGATGAGTTCGCCGGAGCGAACCGCCTCCAGCCGCAAAATCCATACGTCCTTTACGGTTTGAGCGCAGCAGAATTCGCAGCCGGCCAATCCGGCGCCGCGACGGAGAGCATCCACAAACTCCTTGGCTTAAAGGACGCGCCTTTTGATCTGCTGATGGGCGCCGGCGAGCTGCTCGCCAGTCGCCAGATGAATTCACTGGCAGCGGAGGCATATCAAGCAGCCCGGCAGAAAGCGCCCTCCTTGATAGGAGGACAGAAATCAAGCGTTTTCTTTGAGAACACCTTAGCGGCGCTGGCCGCTCGATCTCAAAACGATAGCGAGCTGGCTCAGCACCTTCGAAGCTTGCTGAAGACCGAACCGGATCAACCTGTTCATTACTACGAGTTAGGTCTCGTTCTGATCAAAAACGCCGCGTTTCAGCCCGCTTTCCAACTCCTTCAGGCGGCACAGATCCGGTTTCCGAAGACGCCCGAGATCCTTCTGGTCTATGCCATCGCCAGCTACCTGGCCGGTCATGCCAATCTGGCAGAACAAGCCTATCTGGAACTGACTCGCCTCCAACCGGACACAGACCAGGCTTATTTTGCTTTGGGGAACTTTTATGGAGATGAAGGCCGCGACGGGGAGGCGGCTGCGGCCTTTCATC
>JAFAZU010000084.1 GCA_019239585.1 Acidobacteriaceae bacterium | reverse complement strand
CGAAACATCGTCGGGCATGACGTTATCGATGCTCATCTGCAAGTAATCCAGCCCGGCATCGTTCAAGCGTTCGATACGCTCGGCAGTCAGCAGATAACCATTGGTAATCATGCCGGCCAGAGTGGCATGCTTGCGAATGCCGCGAATGATGTCATCCAGATCCGGGTGCAAAAGCGGCTCGCCGCCGCTCAGTGTGATGACGCCGGTTTTGAGCTTGCCCAACAACTCCAGGCGATGGAGCATCGTGTCGAGCGCGACCGGCTTGGAATAGTTATCGTATTCGTTACAGTAGGCGCAAGAAAGATTGCACCGGCGAATCGGGATAATGTGCGCCATGATCGGATGCTCCGTATCAAGGGCGCCTTTAAGTAATAGTTTACCTTCCCGCAGACGCCGGTCCAACAAACGACGGCGCCGTTGGCGGTGTACATTCCGTTCCGGCATGAAGCGAGACATTTTCATTTAATCACAGACCCGCCGTTTTCACGGCTGCGTTGAATCGAAAGGTGCAGATAAGTCGTTGAATGCGTATGGTTAGCGCCTGACTGGGACCGCAGCCAACAAAAAAGCTGGCCAGCCCCGGGCAGGACCAGCCAGCATCAGCAAGGAGCACTTTGAAGTAAACTAACTGGACAAAACTGCTGCTTTTACTCTACCTAGAATTCCAGCCATCTGCTCATTTTGAGCATGCGCTTCTTTCGGACCGCTAGCCAGCACCGGTTCCTGGCCCATTGGCTTATTCTGCATAACCGTGTAAGTTCCCTTTCCATCAAGCGACGGCCCTTCCGTGAAGCGACCGTTCACGTTGATGCTTCCATCCACGTTTGAATTCATAAACACATAACTAAATTCCTGGTTTTCCTTGCTTTGCGGAAAGCTATTCGGAACCGGCAACTGTTCTTTATAACCGCCTAGTTCTTCGATCACTGCCAGCCATTGCTGCTGGTGCATGGTGTCGCGAGCGATCAAAAAAGCCAACATATCCTTCATACCCGGATCATCTGTCATCTCGTAAAGCCGACAAGCCAGCGTGCGTCCGGTCGCTTCGGCGGTAGCGTTGGCCAGCATGTCTCCCGCAATGTTGCCGCTGGCGTAAACGTGCGAACAGTTGAACGGAACGCCGTTTGAATTTTCCGGCGTAGCAGCTAGTCCCGCCGGGAGAAAATGTCTTGGATTCATGCCGCCCAGGACGGCGGCAACTGCTCCATCCTTTGCCATCTCATCTTTCAAGGTGACAGGCGCGCCCTCTAAATTAAGAGCTACTGCTGTCGCCAGCATCTCGATATGACCGATCTCTTCGGTTGCTGTTTGTAACAGCATCTCCCTATACTTCTTGGGGCCACGCTGTCCCCAGGCTTGGAAAAAGTACTGCAAACAGACGCGGATTTCGCCTTCCACACCGCCGATCGCCTGCTGCAGCATTTTGGCAAAGACCGGGTTTGGCTTTTCAACGCGGACTGGGTATTGCAGTCGGGAATCGCAATAGTACATTGAATGTCGTCTCTGGCAGTAGGACGATTTTTATCGTGCTTCACTTACTGGGGAGATATACGAACGAATTTTTACCTGAGCAGGCTTTCGAAAGCTCACAATGGCTATACCTCGGCCCACTGGCGCATTAAATTGTGATAGATGCCCGTGAACTGAACAGCGGAGGGATGATCGGGAATGTCCTGATTTAAACGCTGAATCGCTGTATCCAGATCAAACAGCATTGCCCGCTGGCCGTCATCACGGATCATGCTTTGAATCCAAAAGAAGGAAGAAACGCGAGCGCCTCTCGTAACGGGACGAACGTGATGAAGGCTGGTTGCCGGATAAAGCGCCATGTGACCAGCCGGCAGCTTGACACTATGAATGCCATACGTATCTTCGATCACTAGTTCACCGCCTTCGTATTCATCAGGATGCGTGAAGAACAGCGTAGCCGAAAGATCCGTGCGGATAAGATGCGGCGTGCCGGTCACCTGCCGAATCGCGTTATCGACGTGAGTGCCGAAAGATTGTCCGCCCGTGTAACGGTTGAATAGCGGCGGAAAGACCCGCAAAGGAAGCGCGGCGGAAATAAACAGAGCATTCTGCCCTAGTGCGCTAAGGATCGTTTCACCAAGTTGACG
>JAFAZU010000035.1 GCA_019239585.1 Acidobacteriaceae bacterium | reverse complement strand
GCCTTGACTCTTGCTTGCCGGATACGGGCTATTTATGCCCAGGCATTCATTCGAGCTGCTTGGCAGTATGTGCGGCGATCCAAAGCTCCGTTCGATCTCTGAGACCTACGCTCACAGCGATCTGCCACACTTTTCCAACATACAAGCACTTACACCTGGTTACCGCCATTGCCGCTCACGTCCGAAAGTCAGTTTCAGTTCATATTGAATTGGATGATCTCGTTCATGCCGGAACAATGGGCCTTTTCGATGCCGCTACGAAATACCGGGCAGAAAAGGAAGTCGCGTTCCCGACCTACGCCAAGCACAGAATCCGGGGTGCCATTCTTGACAGCTTGCGGCAGCTTGATTGGGCGTCACGAGACATGCGAAAGCGTTATAAGCAAGTCGAGGCGGTAACTCGCGAGTTGACGGTGCAATTGAAGCGCGAACCAACGGAGGCCGAAGTAGCAAGCGTCCTGGGGCTTGACGCGCGCCGCTGGCAGTCTCTCATGGTTGACTTCCGGAATATGGCGGCTGCGGCTCAGCAGACCAGAGCGGAACGCGATGAAGAGCAGCCTCTGCGAGAGGCGCCTTGCCCCCCTACCCAATATCCGGACCAAGTTTTTGCCCGCGCGGAAATGCGCCGCAAGCTTCAGTCCGTCGTTCAAACTTTGCCGGAGCGCCACCAGCAAGTGATCAAGTTGTACTATGAGAACGAACTCTCCATGAAGGAGATCGGCAATACTCTTGGCGTAAATGAGAGCCGTGTATCGCAGATTCATAAGAGCGCGCTGGCCCGGATGCAAAGCGTTCTAGCCGGAAGCGGCATTTGCTCGACAACCGCTTTCGCAGCTTAGGCTCCCTACTGAACCGAGAGTTTATAAGGCAAAATGCGAAGAACTCCGCCCTTTAACATGGCGGGACTGGGCAGAAGGGAATCAGGCAGGCCGGGAATCAGCTTATTAACTTTACCCAGAGCTGTGACATCGCTGATCGATTCGGCGGAAGAATTCGCCAGCAGATCAAGCAAGCTACGCCGGGGAGGATACATGACGAGATTGGTATCGCCTCCAGCCGACAACTTGGCCCCCTTGCGAACGGCGGCAACTGCTTCATCCAAGCCGCCGAGTTCATCAACCAGAGCGTTTTCACGGGCCTGCGTGCCCATCCAAACCCGACCTTGCGCTAACTGGTCGATTTGGTCATAAGTCTTTTTCCGTGAAGCAGCCACTTTCGAAACAAAGGAGCGATAGGTTGTCTCGATGGAATCATGCAGTTTCTGCTGCGCCGCATCTGATAACGGCTTATAAAGGGAATCCAGGTCCGCCAGTTTGCCGCGTGCGATCGTTTCCTGCTGGATTCCGAGCTTATCGTACAAATTGTGGAAATTAGGCCGCACATAAAGAACTCCAATGGAGCCTGTAATGGTATTGGGGTAGGAGAACACCTGGTCGCCGGTCATGCTGATAAAATAGCCGCCAGAAGCAGCCACATCCGACATGGAGATAACCAGCGGCTTAGCAGCGCTCAGCAGCTTCAGCTCGTGCAAAATTTCGTCGGATGCGACAGCGTCACCGCCCGGTGAATTGACTCGCAGGATAACACCTTTGACGCTGGCGTCGTTTCTCACCTGACGAACAAGTTTCGTGAAAGAACCAGAGGAGATAACTGCCTGATTCATGACGGAGTCGTCGGGATTGCCGCGTACAATATCGCCGTCGCCAACGAGCATGGCAATGCGGTCTCCCTTTCCTGGAGCCGCGCGGAAGTAGGATTTTAAAGCAACTTTATTCAGGTCATTAATGCCGGTTCTCTTTTTCAGCTCTGAAAAGACCTGATCTTCATATCCGAGCTCATCCACCAGACCCGCTGCCTTTGCCTGCTGCGCTGTAAACGGCCCCATGTCAATCAATGTTTTGACATCTCCAGCGCTTTTGTGGCGGCTTACGCCGGCTGCTGAACAGAAGTCACCATAAATCTGGTCGAGAATTTGGTTAAGAACTTCGCGTGTTTCAGGCGTCATGCCTGTGCGGCTGAAAATATCACCGGCATCTTTGTAGCGTCCTACATGGTCGACCTGAACACCGACGCCCAGCTTATCAAGGGTGTTTTTGAAGTACATCTCCTCCACCCGAAA
>JAFAZU010000015.1 GCA_019239585.1 Acidobacteriaceae bacterium | reverse complement strand
GGCAAGCGGCCGCACAGATCAGGCCCGAGCCCCGAGGCCGTTCCCATCGCCGTCAACCAATATAGGAGCGGCGGCTTTTCAAACCAGGGTTGTCCCCAAAGCTTCGGCGTAATCCAATCGCCTGTCTGGGCCATTGCCCTGCCAATTGCAGCGTACCGAGGCTCATCCGGCCCGAGAATCCCTACCCCGTCCAAGTTGTAAAGATAAAGAACAGCAATGGCGATTGCTAAGGCCGCAATCGGAAAGTACTGACGCGTGGCTGACAACTCTCATTGTACGAGCCGATATTCATAGTCGCTCTCTTGAATTGAACGTTATACACTGCGTATAACAGCGTGAAGTTCCAGTGGGACGAAACCAAGCGCAAAGCAAATTTGAAGAAACATGATGTTGATTTCGAAGACGCAGCGCTCGTGTTTAACGATCGCGATTACGTTCTACTAAATGACCGAATCGATGAGTGGACCGGCGAGCAGCGCTATAACGCGATCGGATCCGCCCTAACTCGATCCGGTAAGAGGGCGATTCTTACCGTCACCCATGTATACCGAGAGGGAGCTAATGAAGAAGAAATTATCCGTATCATCTCAGCCCGAAAGGCTAACGACCGTGAGCGCAAATTCTATTTTCAAGGGACCGCTCAGTAAGGAGCAGAACAAGCGATTGGAGCGCATTGCCGATCAGCAGGCGCGCGGTGATGATTCCAACATCGACTATTCGGATATTCCACCTATCAGCGAGGAGCAGATGAAAACTGCACGACGCCCAAACCGTGAGCTTGTCGCTGTCCGGCTCGATCCTGATGTGCTGGAATGGCTGAAGTCCTTTGGGCCTGGCTATTCCACCAGGATCAACAAAATATTACGGACGGTTATGGAGCGTTCTGTTTAGTTAAGTCTTCAGATTACACTGGGGAAGAATCATGCTGCGAAACTGCATGCTGGCTGTGGTGCTCGCAGCCGCAATGACCTGTTACCCTGCCCTAGGCGCTGATCCCGTCCTGCCTAAAATCGATAAAGCGAAACTGGAAGCGTTTATCCGCTACACGGAAGGATACACGCCGCTCGTCAAAATTGTCATAGATGATCCAACAGTCAGCCCGTTCAGTGGATTTTCGCGGGTCGCTGTCCATATGAGCCTGGGAGAAAAGCAAAGAATTGAGAAGGTCTACTTCGTTTCTTCCGACGGCAAACAGTTTGTTAATGGCACGCTTTGGAACTTGAACGAGTCGCCATTCCTTGACACTCTGTTGCACCTTCCCGCTGACGGGCCGTCATTCGGGCCTGCGGATGCCAAAATAACGATGCTCGTTTTCAGCGATTTCCAGTGCCCTTACTGTCGCGAGTTTGCCAGAACGATGCGTAACGAATTGCCTAAGAAATACCCGAACGACGTGCGAGTTATTTATAAGGATTTTCCGATTGAGGCCATTCACCCATGGGCGTTTGCGGCGGCCGAAGCATCGCACTGTATTGGCGATAACCGCCTAGGACCGTTTTGGGCCTATCATGATTGGATCTTTGAACATCAGGAAGAGGTCAATGCTGGGAACCTTCGCGAAAAAACAATGGCGTTTGCCGCAACTCAAGGGCTTGATGCTTCCGCCGTCGGCGCCTGCCTGGACAGTCACGCCAAAGCCGAAGAGGTAAGGGCCAGCCTCAAAGCGGGCGAGGGTCTAGGCATTCAGCAAACGCCAACTTTTTTTCTGAATGGGCGTCTTGTCAGCGGCGCGCTTCCCTGGAAAAACCTGGACTTAGTCATCCAGCTAGAACTGAACCGCCCGAAGGAGGTACCGGGGCCGCCATCGGTACGGTCATTCGAAACTAAGCCGGGTTCGTAGATATTACTTACTCCGTAATGTCTAGTTTTGAACCGGTGCCCTCAAGCTTGGACTCCTGAATGGGCTGCATCTGTCGATAGATAGGAAGAGTGTTTATCAAACCTGTTAAGAAAGCTACGGAACAAGGCGGAACTGACTTGCAAGCAATCGCGGACCTATCGATGAATCCATCTTGTGTTGAATCTTTTCGGCTGCCGCCGCTGATCCTGCACCCATTTTCGGGGCCGGAGGACACGTCGGCTCTAATGGAGAGCTCGCGCGCAAGCCTTGTTCTACAAGGTTTTCTGCCGGGCACTGAAACGCCGGCCGACGATCTTGATCAGCAATTACTGCGCGGCCGGTACGCCGAATTGCGCATGCTGTTCTATATCGGCAAGGATCTGATGCGGTGGATGGAGCAGTGCGCGGAAAGCGCGATCTTTTCCGGGCAATTTGAGGGACGACGCATCAGACCGGAAACTTTTGCCGTTTTTCTGGTTCAACATGTACCGGATCACGTTCGCTGCAAGCTGGAAAGCTGGGGCGTTCTTGATTTTTGCGCTTTGTTCCGGCGGTCCATTGGATTGCACACCGTATTCCATGACTTTCCCTCCCCGGAGAGCTTTTCTCCGGACTTCTTGCGGCGCTATCACCGACACCTTGATCTCTGGTACGAGCAGCGCCTGCGTGACTCGGTATTTGACCGGCCCCAGCCGCACCAGTTCACCTTTGATCTTTTTGCTTCAGGAGAGTACACGCTAATGCTGGAACAGAGCTGGGGAGATGGAAACCCCAAGGAGTAAGCTGTAAGGATGAATCTGCCTCGATTCGTCCTTGCTGAACAATATTTTCCCAATCGCGCAATTTCGGACATTCCAGCACATATCAGGCGTGAGCTTGGGGGAGCCGATTTAGCCAAGCGAGTTCCGAAAGGCGCGCGCATTGCCATTGGAGTGGGAAGCCGGGGTATTTCCAACATCGCGAAGATTGTGAAGTCAGTCGTTGAGTTTTGGAAAGAACAAGGCGCTCAGCCCTTCATATTTCCTGCGATGGGTAGCCATGGCGCGGCGACAGCAGAAGGCCAGTCGGACGTTCTCGCCCATTATGGAATCCACGAAGCGACGATGGGCGCGCCTGTGATTAGCTCGCTCGATGTGATTTCGCTCGGCAAAACGCTGGAAGGCATGGAAATCTTCATCGACAAGCATGCCTACGAGTCGGATGGAATCTTTCTGGTGGGCCGGGTCAAATGGCACACGGATTTCTCGGGAGCCCTGGAAAGCGGCCTTTTCAAGATGATGGCAATTGGCCTCGGCAAATTCGCAGGTGCCCGGCAGTACCATACGTTCGCCTACCGCCTGGGGCTGGAACGCGTAATCCGCAGTGCCGGGTCAAAGATTTTCGATACCGGCAAGATCCTGGGCGGGCTAGCCATTCAAGAGGGAGCGCACCACGAAACAGCGGGCCTGGTCCTGGTGAACGGGTCACAGGGCCGTGAAGCGTTTATTGCTCAGGAAGAAGGATTGCTGCGCGAAGTAAAATCCTGGATGGCAAAACTACCAGCGCCCGAGATCGACATCCTAATCATTGACGAAATTGGGAAGAACATCAGCGGTGCTGGCATGGATACGAAGGTAGTGAACCGCAGCGTCGCCTGTGAGTACAATCCTTTCCCAGACCTTCCGGTTGTTCGCCGGATCTACCTGCGCAGCCTGAGTGCGTTGACGTACCACAGCGCGGTCGGTCTGGGTATGGCAGACGTTATTCATGACCGTTTATTGAACGATATTGACTGGAAACCGACCTATATCAACTCTCTGACGGCATCAACGCCTGCT
>JAFAZU010000013.1 GCA_019239585.1 Acidobacteriaceae bacterium | reverse complement strand
GGATGAACTGCTGGATGCGGCGCGGCTGGATGGAGCGAGCGAGTGGTCCATTTTCTGGAGAGTTGTTCTTCCACTCAGCAAACCTGCAATTGCTGTTCTTTCCTTGTTGCTGGTACTAGGCTATTGGAACGACTTTGGATGGCCGCTTGTGGTGTTAAAAGACGAAAGGTCCATGACCTTGCCAGTCGGCCTCAGTTTCTTGCTCAGCGAGCATGTTCCCGATTGGCCGGGGTTGATGATTATTGCGCTGCTCTCGATTCTGCCGATTACGGTATTGTTCATCTTTCTGCAACGCTTTTTCATTCAGGGCATTGCACGCACAGGGCTCAAGTAAGAACAGCGCTTTGTTCGAGCACATCGCCCGAAGCCGGATCGAACCAGACTGCTTCTTCCATGTTCAACGCCAAGCGTACTTCGTGACCGGGCCGTAAGGAGGTGGAGGCGGGCAGACGCGTGATGAGGTCCTGACCGCCCGCTAGGCACGTCGCCAGGATTTCATTTCCGAGCGGTTCCAGAAGAATCAGTTTTGCGTTCACTACATGATCGTGGCTTCCCGCGTGTTTTCCAGAGACAGCCGCGATGTGTTCGGCGCGAAGGCCCAGCGTGACGCGATCTCCTTCCGAAGAGAAGCGGGTAGGATTCGCCACCCTTGTACCTGCTACATCGACAGCAGCGCCTCCGCTGCAAACGATTCCTTCAATCAGATTCATAGGCGGAAAGCCGATGAACTGCGCGACGAACTGATTGGCCGGATGCCGATAGACATCGAGAGGCGCGCCGATCTGCTGCACGACTCCCGCTTTCAGGACAACGAGGACATCGGCCATGCTCATGGCTTCAATCTGGTCGTGCGTGACAAAAATTGTGGTGGCGCGGAGGCGGCGGTGCAGGCGCAGAAGCTCGGTGCGAGTGCTGGCGCGCAGGGTCGCATCGAGGTTGCTGAAGGGCTCATCCAGCAGGAACAGCTTGGGACGGCGGACAATGGCGCGGCCCAGGGCAACGCGCTGTTGCTGGCCTCCGGAAAGCTGAGGAGGGCGTCGTTTTAAAAGCTCGTTCAGGCCCAGGAGTTCGGCGACATTGGTGACTTCACGGTTCCGGTCCGCTTGGGGCACTCCGCGCATTTTGAGAGCGAATTCCAGATTCTGGCGGACGGTCAGATGAGGATAAAGCGCATAGTTCTGAAAGACCATGGCCACGTCGCGATCTTTTGGCGCGGTATCGGTGACAGGCTTGCCGTCGATTAAAAGCTGCCCATCTGTGGATTGTTCGAGTCCTGCAATGATGCGCAGCAGAGTGGATTTGCCGCAACCGGACGGGCCGACCAGCACGACAAGTTGACCGTCGGCGACCTCTAGGTCGACAGGAGCGAGGGCTTGCACCCCCGAGTCATAGGTTTTAGATACCCTACGAAGCGAGAGTTGCGCCATGACTTAGCGGTTTACTAGGGAATGGAGTAGGGAGCAGCACGAAAACACCTATTAGATGTCCTTTATTCAGGCGCTTGTAACAAAATATTACCGGACTTTATTTAAGTACCCACAACGACTCCGCCATCCACGCTCAGAACGGTTCCGGTAATAAAGGAAGCAGCGTCCGAGGCTAGCCAGAGATAGGCATTGGCGATATCCTGCGTTTCTCCCAGGCGGCCCAGGGGCGTGTGGTCCCGCATGGTTTGCAGAATTTTTTCAGGCATAGCTCCGATCATTTCCGTGTTGATAAAACCGGGGGCGACGGCATTAACGCGGATTTTGTATTTACCAAGCTCGCGCGCCCACACCTTTGTCATGCCGATGACACCAGCTTTGCTCGCAACGTAGTTGGTCTGGCCGAAATTGCCGTACAAACCGACTACGCTGGAAGCGTTGAGGATGACGCCGCCTCCGTTTTTTATCATGTGCGGAACAACGGCGCGGGTACAGACGAAAACGCCACGGAGATTGACGGAGATCAGGGAATCGAATTGTTCGTCAGTCATGGTGGCAGTGAGGGCTCCATCTTTGAACTTGACCAACTGGCCGTCGCGCAAAATGCCCGCATTATTGACGAGAATGTCTACCGTGTTCCAGCGTTCGACAACTTCCGCAACGGCGGATTCCACGGAGGCCGTGTCGGTCACATTTACTTTTTGAAAAATTCCGCCAGTTTGGGCTTCGCCCTCCTTAATATCCCAGGAAACGACACGACAACCTTCCTCCGAAAAGCGCTGCGCTGTCGTTTTGCCGATGCCGGAAGCTGCGCCCGTTACAATAACAACCTTATTCTCTAAACCTGTTTCGATCACCGTTTCTATTGTGACTTGCCCGTTCCATCCCGTTGAGACTGTTGCGATTCCACAGTTGTAAATTCGAAGCCGTTGGGGTGGACGGCGGGTTCTGTTTTTGGGACGGCAGCATCTTCTTTGGCTTTCCGGCGTTCGGCGCGTTTCTGTGCCTGCTCCTGGCGGCGCTGCTGTTCGGCTTCTTCCTCCTGCCGCTGCGCTTCGGCCTCTCGCTGACGCTCTTCGTGGCGCAGGCGCTCGTTCCGTAACTGGT
>JAFAZU010000718.1 GCA_019239585.1 Acidobacteriaceae bacterium | reverse complement strand
TGGTTCCGGAATTTTAACCGGATTTCCATCGACTACGCCTTTCGGCCTCGCCTTAGGTGCCGACTTACCCTGAGCAGATTAACTTTACTCAGGAAACCTTAGGTTTACGGCGCGCGGGGTTCTCACCCGCGTTATCGCTACTTATGCTGACAGAGTCTTTTCTGATCGCTCCAACGGCCCTTACGGTGCCGCTTCGCAGCTACAGAATGCTCGCCTACCATCGAATCTTTCGATTCAATCCGAAGCTTCGGTGCGTGGTTTGAGCCCCGTTGTATTGTCGGCGCAAGGCTGCTTGACCAGTGAGCTATTACGCTTTCTTTAAAGGATGGCTGCTTCTAAGCCAACCTCCTGGCTGTCAGTGCTTCCTCACTTCCTTTTCCACTAAACCACGACTTGGGGACCTTAGCTGTCGGTCTGGGCTGTTTCCCTCTCGACCACGAATCTTAGCACCCGTAGTCTGACTCCCGGATATCGCTCAACGGCATTCAGAGTTTGACTGGGTTCGGTAACCCTGTGGGGCCCCTAGCCCAATCAGTGCTTTACCACCGTTGGCGTCAGTCCGAGGCTAGCCCTAAAGCTATTTCGGCGAGAACGAGCTATCACGAGATTTGATTAGCCTTTCACCCCTAAGCACAGGTCATCCAAACGGTTTTCAACCCATACTGGTTCGGACCTCCACGTGGTGTTACCCACGCTTCATCCTGCCCATGCCTAGATCATCTCGCTTCACGTCCGAATACCACAGACTAAACGCCCTATTAAGACTCGCTTTCGCTTCGGCTCCGGCATCCGCCTTAACCTTGCCTGTGACATTCACTAGCCAGCTCATTATGCAAAAGGCACGCGGTCAGCCAGGACGAACCTTGGCCTCCCACTGCTTGTAAGCAAACGGTTTCAGGTACTATTTCACTCCCCTCACCGGGGTTCTTTTCACCTTTCCCTCACGGTACTGGTTCACTATCGGTCACTTCGGAGTATTTAGCCTTACCGGATGGTCCCGGCGAATTCATGCAGGATTCCTCGTGTCCCGCATTACTCGGGTGTCGGATGGGAGGGTTCTAAGTTTTCGCATACGCGGCTATCACGCTCTATGGCCGGACTTTCCAGACCGTTCCGCTAACCTGAACCTTTGTAACTCCACAATATCCGATCCCACGACCCCACTGGGGCATGCCCCAATGGTTTAGGCTGTTCCGCGTTCGCTCGCCGCTACTGACGGAATCACTATTGTTTTCTTCTCCTCTGGGTACTGAGATGGTTCACTTCCCCAGGTTCGCTCTCGCCGCCCTATGTGTTCAGGCGGGAGTACACGAGTAGTGCTCGTGTGGGTTCCCCCATTCGGAAATCCGCGGGTCACAGGGTGCTTGCCCCTCACCGCGGCTTATCGCAGCTTGCCACGTCCTTCATCGCCTCGAAGTGCCAAGGCATCCACCGTTTGCCCTTAGTAGCTTGACCGTAAAATCAACTCACGAGCAACAACTTGCTTGCTCGTATGCTACTAGGCGCTTGCACAGCTATTTGCCTAGTTGACACGCGCGTCACGGGATAACAGTGTGACGTCACGTGTCTCGAACTTCACTATTCGATTGTCAAAGACCTCTAACCTTACTTCAGGCGTCGCGAAGACGCCCAAAATTCAACACTCAACTTCTCAGCCTGAGACTGTTTTGAGTGCTCAACTTCGGGCGGCCAATCAACCAACCGATTTGGCGTGAAAGCATTGGTTGCTTCGGCCACCGCCTCGGTTGCTCTGCCCTGGAAACTTTTTCCTTCGTCGAAATCGCAGAAGGCTTGGTGGAGGCGAGGGGGTTCGAACCCCTGACCTCAGGCTTGCAAAGCCCGCGCTCTGCCAACTGAGCTACGCCCCCAAAGCTTCGAAGAAAGGTTGGTTGCGGGGGCGGGATTTGAACCCGCGACCTTTGGGTTATGAGCCCAACGAGCTACCGGACTGCTCCACCCCGCGTCACCCAAACAACTTCAAGCCTTGATAGTGGGCCTGGGTAGATTCGAACTACCGACCTCACGCTTATCAGGCGTGCGCTCTAACCAACTGAGCTACAGGCCCGTGTCTCTCTCGCGCGCCGTTTTCGGCCGCAAAAAAGAGCCACACTTCCGAAGCGCGCATCCTTTTGCGGCGGACGCGCCCGAGGGCCGTGTAGCTTCGGTGGCTAACCTTTAGCCTGCGATCTACGTCTGGAAAATTCTGATTTACAAAGAACGAGAGAACTTACTTGAAGCGATCTCTCAAAACTAGATAGAGCGTGTCTGTTCCCAAGAAAACCTTTGGAGCGGGTCCTTTAGTTGGACTGTTTCGACACTCAAACGACCTTGTTAGATCGTTGTTTAGAGCGTCTCCGCGTGTCCTTTAGAAAGGAGGTGATCCAGCCACAGGTTCTCCTACAGCTACCTTGTTACGACTTCACCCCAATCATGAATCATACCGTCGCGACATGCCTCTCTTGCGAGTTAGCCCTGCCGCTTCTAGTACAACCCACTTTCGTGATGT
>JAFAZU010000694.1 GCA_019239585.1 Acidobacteriaceae bacterium | reverse complement strand
CGTTTGGCTCTGAGGAGAAAGCCTGGCACTGGCTGGAGCGTCCCAGCCACCTTTTTGCCGGAGCGGCGCCTATCGACATTCTGCAAACTGATCCAGGGAGATATGAATCGGTTGAGGACGAGCTGACGAGAATAGATTACGGCGTTTTTGTCTAAGTACTTCTTCCATGCAGTTATATCGCTTGTGTCGGCAGAAGTACGCCGAGCTCAGCGGTTATGGTGCGAAGAAAGCGGGAGGCCACTGGAATCGCAAGGGAATTGCCGCGCTCTATACAGCAGAGAACTCTTCCTTGGCTGTTCTTGAAGTACTTGTCCATCTCGATAAAGCCGAAATACCTACCGATTACGTTCTGCTGGAAGTCTCTGTTCCAGATACGATGGTTACTCAAATTACTGATCTATCCAGCAAGCATCTCGACATTTTGTACCAAATTGGTTTTTCAATCCCCAGCGTTATTGTTCCAAACGATTGTGTTATTGTGCTCTACCCAGATGCACCAATGAGCGCTGAGGTCCTCGCAATCACACGCATAACGCCTTTTACATTCGATGAACGTCTGTTCTTCCCGTCAGCGCTAGGGTGGTAAGCTGATGAGCGCTGCCGACTGAAGAAGCTCCGTCATGGCGGGATCGTCTCCGCTATCAGGATGTGTATTTGTGGTTATGTCGTAACGCTGTACACTAAATCAGGAACGGGATCAGATGCTCTGGCGAGATCTTCTCCACGCGGCTCGCATATTGCGCAAGAGCCCTGTTTTTACCGCAACGACCGTCCTTACGCTCGCCCTGGAGTACGACAACACCCAGCGGCTCCTATATTTCCTGCGACCCGTAGCAAGGCTGAAACAAGGAGTGAGTCCCCAACAAGCGCAGGCCGACGCTGACGCCGTAGCAGCCCAGATTCGAAAGATTTCCCCATCGAAGGGCCTGCCGGATTTCAGGCGCGGATCGAGCCGATGCATGCTTACGTTGTGGCAGCTATCCGGCCAACAATTCTCGTGTTAATGGGTGCGAGTCTCTTTCTTTTGCTGATTGCGTGCTCGAACATCGCCAATCTGATGATGGTGCGCTTGTCTCTACGAGAGCGCGAGCTGGCGGTCCGCACGTCTTTGGGGGGAAGCTGGTGGCAGCTGGCGCGCCAAAGCTTAACAGAGGCACTGCTCGTCGCGGGCACCGGGACACTGCTGGGCATCGGACTCGGAGAACCAGGGCGAAGCGTTTTCTACACCCCACAGCTATATAAATTGATCAGTGTCTATTTCCCGTCAGCGCCAGCGCAGTAAGCTCATGAGCACTTCCGAAATGTGATACTTTCATCATTTTTTCAGGATTTATTGCTCCAATAAAGTAGAGATATCTCGGGAGCCTTACCATTAATGAGAACACTAACAAGGTACGCCCTGATTAGTACGAGTACCCTCTTTTGGGCGGCGCACATTCTTGCCCAGGGAGGCGCTAACGCGGCTCCGGCTGGTTCGGACTCGCTGACAATTACGCTTGATGAGGCGCTGACGCGGGCGCAGAAATATAGCACGCAGATCCAAACGGCAAACATTGCAGTTGAGCTTGCGCGGCAGGACCGGCGGCAAGCTAAGGCCGCTACCCTGCCGTCTGTAAGCGCTTTTAATCAATTTATTTACACCGAGGGCAATGGCACCCCTTCCGGCGTGTTTGTGGCGAATGACGGCGTCCATGTTTATAACGAGCAGTTGCAGGCGCATGAGGAGTTGCTGGCGTTTATCAGACGCGGAGAAGTACGAGTGGCAGAGGTGGCCGCAGCGGTGGCTCAGGCCCGAGCGGATGTGACGGCTCGGGGTTTAAAGGCAACCGTGATTCAGAACTATTATGCGGTGGCCGCAGCGCAGCGAAAGCTTGCAAATGCCCAACAAAGCTCCACCGAAGCGCAGCAATTCCTCGATATTACCCAGAAACAGGAGCGCGGCGGCGAGGCGGCGCATTCCGATGTCATTAAGGCACAGTTGCCGGTGTTGCAGCGGCAAAGGGATGTGCAGGATGCGCAACTAAGCGCGGCCAAGGCGAAGATTGCCCTAGCGGTGCTGATCTTTCCCAGTCTGCAAGTAAGTTATGCCGTGGTGGACGATTTGGCTCAGCTTCCCATTCTTCCTCCACTGGCCGAGGCTACAGCCCAAGCTAACGTTACGAGCCCGGATTTACGGGCGGCCCGGCTGAGCCTCAATCAGGCCCGGCTCAGCGTAAATGTCGCCCGGTATGCTTATCTGCCTTCGCTTGGTTTGGATGTCTTCTATGGTATCGATGCGAATCAGTTTGCGGCCCGCACCAATTACGCGACGCAGGCTACGGGTCGCAGCACGCTGCCGAATTACCTGGTGCCTTACCGGCAAAATCTCGGCTACGTGGCGCAGGTTACCCTTACGGTGCCGCTCTGGAACTGGGGCACAACTCGCAGCCGGGTTCAACAAGCCGCGCTCAGGAGGCAACAGGCGGAGCTGGATTTGACGCTGTCACAGAAGCAACTGGAAGCGAATCTGGCGTCCTACTATCAGGAGGCGCAGACAGCCTTGTCGCAAATTGAATCGCTCCGGTCTTCTTCGGAGCTTTCCGCCGAAAGCCTACGCTTGACAACACTGCGTTATCAAGCGGGAGAAGCAACCGCGTTAGAAGTAGTGGACGCGCAGGCTACGGCGAATGCAGCTCGCAGCGCCTATAATGACGGACTGGTGCGGTATCGAGTCGCGCTGGCTACTCTCCAAACATTGACAGGATTCCAGCCATGAGCAAATATGTATGTCTCCCGATAGTCGTTCTTCTGCTTACCGGCTGCTCCCAAAAGAGTGCTGACGATAAGGCCGGTGGGGAAGGCGCAGCCGCCGCTCCGGTGCAAGTGGCCGCTGCTAAGCGTACCGCGATTCATTCCTTTGTCACGGTGGAAGCTGTTCTTTATCCGCTGAAACAGGCCAACGTCGTTCCCAAAATCAGCGCGCCTGTGGCCCGTTTTCTGGTACAGCGCGGCGATCACGTGCGACAAGGGCAGCTTCTCGCTGTTTTAGAAGACCGCGACTTGCTGGCCACGGCACAGGAAAGCAAGCAGTTATACGAACAGGCGCAGGCCGCCTACGAGAACACGACCCAGGCCACTATGCCGGACGATTTGACGAAAGCCAAAACTGACGTCGAATCTGCCCGGCAGGCTTTGGACGCCGCGCAAAGGGTTTATGACAATCGGCAGGCGCTTCTGCGGCAAGGAGCGCTAGCGCAAAAACTGGTGGATGACGCAAAGGTGGCCTTAGTTCAGGCGCAGAGCCAATTTGAGACGGCGCAGCAGCACTTGAAATCTCTGCAAACAGTGGGCCGCACGGAACAGGTGAAGAGCGCGCAGGCGCAGGAAGCTGCTGCAAAAGCGCATTATGAAAATGCCCAGGCGCAGGTGTCCTATGCGGAGGTACGCAGTCCCATGAACGGGGTTATTTCGGACCGGCCCATTAATGTGGGTGAGATGGCGAGTAGCGGCTCGGCTCTGGTTTCGATTGTTGACTTATCGCGCGTGGTGGCCCGCGCGAGCGTTCCGGTGCAGCAAACGGCTGCTCTGAAAGTCAGCGCTCCGGCTACGATCTCCGGCGCGGGAGGCGAGTTGACGGGAAAGGTAACAGTGGTGAGCCCGGCAGTTGATCCGAATACCACTACCATTCAGGTTTGGGTGGAAGCGCCGAATCCGGGCGAGCGCTTGAAGCTCGGCTCAACTGTGCAAATTTCTATAGATGCGGGTGCGATTCCCAATGCGATTGTTGTTCCCCTGCCGGCGCTTCTAGCTTCTGACGAGGGCGGCGAAAAGGTTATGGTGGCCGGCTCTGATGGCCTTGCGCATGAGCGCCCGGTGAAGACTGGCGTTCGTTCCGGCGATGATGTGCAGATCTTGGACGGCGTGAAAGAAGGCGAACAGGTTATTACGCAGGGCGGCCTTGGGCTGGACGATAAAGCCAAGATAGAAGTTACGAAGCCGGGGGAAGCGGACGCAGGAGATAAGAAAGAGGAGGGCGGCGCAAAATGAGCGGGCTAGCTTCAATTGATGCTCCGCCGGAAGTAGGGGAACGATCAGACCACTGGACGGCGCGATTTCTAAAGTCCATCCTCTTTGTTATTGCTGCGCTGGCGTTGTTCGGCGTTTACCTAGCTTTCAAAATTCCGATTGCGGTATTTCCTGCGACCAACTTTCCGCGTATTGTAATTGGCGTCGATAACGGCGTGATGCCGATTGACCAGATGCAGGTCACGGTGACACGACCTTTGGAAGAGGTAGTAAATTCAGTACCCGGTCTCGATCATATTCTGTCGATTACCAGCCGTGGCTCGGCTGAGATTGATTTGTTTTTCAACTGGAACGTTGATATGTTCCAAACGCTGCAATACGTGAATGCAGCGGTTGCGCGGATACAAACAACGCTGCCTTCGACAGCCGTTGTCAACACAAACCGGCTGACATTTGCGGC
>JAFAZU010000682.1 GCA_019239585.1 Acidobacteriaceae bacterium | reverse complement strand
GCGAATTCTACTCCCTTCTCCTGCAATTCGCCGTAAGTCTTTTCGATGTTATCGACCTCCCAGGAACTGTTGACAAAAGTTCCGATCCGGTCCTCCTGGCCCTTAGGAGTAAAGAGTACGATTCCTGTATCCGCACCCGGAATCGAGAGTTCAATCCAGCGCTGGTCTTCCCCAAACTGCTGATCAGTGAGTACTCGAAAGCCGAGCTTTTCTGTGTAGAAGCGGAGCGCCCGGTCCTGGTCCCGCACGGGAATACCCAAGAATTTGATTCGCTTAATCATACAGGCTTAGAATGCCAGTCTGCACGGGCGGAATCAATAACCAGAAGCGCAAATGAGAGCAATCCATGCTATAGCTTTCATTAGTATAGTGATGAGAACCGACCCATATGTGATTGACACCTTGATGCGCGATTTGGTCGCGCACAGCCGTTCTCCGGCAGCGTTCCTGGTGTATTTGCAACTGTATCGTCACACCCATGGAGTGGGCCGGGAATCCGCGGCGATGAGCCACGCTGTATTAGCAGAACTGATCGGGATTTCCAAGCGGTCCGTGCAGACTGCAATAGCGCACTTGGCAAACCGTCGTCTCATTCGGCGGCGAAAAGCGCGGCCCACGGCAGTCCCGGTCTACACAGTCCTGACGCCCTGGATACGAGGGGAGCCGTGAACGAAGTGACCGGCTTCTCTACGCCAGCGCCAAATTCAAATTTTCAATCGCTTCGTCGATCTCGACCGTATTCTTGTAGCCCACTGTAACGCATTGAACGCCCGCATTCTGGAACGCGAACCGCATCGCTTTCTGGCGGTCTTCGCGATTGAACCTGCCCTCGCCTGCCAACTTCATGCTGATCACGCCCATGTCTTCCTTGCGGACCTGCTTGACATGCGCGACCACCTCGTTCACATTGCCCGGACCTTGCGTGTTGTAATCCTCCGCATCCATGGCTGTACCCTTATGGTTCATTCGAATCATTGCCAATTCCAGCCACTTGTTTCCGGGAACCTGGCGCAACGCCGGAAGCCCATGCACCGAAGCCCCGCGTGCAATCACGGCTTTTCTCTCCTGCGCCTCCTGAATTCCTTCCTGCCACCGGAGGCTGTCGGTCGGCCATGATGCCACATGCTGCCAATGCAGCAGCATAATGTCGAAATACTCGGTATTAGCAAGCTTGCGCAGCTCATCAATCTTCCCCTGCGGATCAACGCCTTCGCGCGTTGTTACCTTCGACATCAGCCGGTAACTATCGCGCGGGATGCCCTTTAGCGCTACCCCGAGCATCTTGTGCATTTCGCCGTAAGACTCAGCGGTTTCGAAGAAACGAATGCCCCGGTCATAGGCATAGCGCACCAGCCTCGTAAACTGGTCCTGTCCCAGATCGCGCTGCACCTTTCCGCTGAAGCTTCCGGTGCCGAACGCGAGCCGCGTTACTTTGATATCGGACTTTCCGAGCGTCACCCAATCGGTCGCTGTCGCGCGCGCCGCTTTTACCGGTAAGTTTCCGGTACCCACCAAGGCCGTCGCGGCCAGCCCGGTCTTCAATAAATCACGTCTGGAGCAGTGAGACATTCTTTTCCTCCAATGCGCGGAATCTTACCATAGTTTACCGAACCCGAACGGACCGGTTGTAGGGATCCCTCATCTGATTGGCGTCGCAAGGATCTCGAGCTGCACGTTCTGCTTAGAAGCCAAATCGTCGGATGAGAAGATCGTCGTGGCTTTACGTAGGGGAAAAACTACATCGGACTCCCATTGGTTTTGCCGCAAAGCAGGAAGGGTTGCTGAGTTGTTCTCTGGGGAACCAGCCATACTGCTCATTTCAGCCTTGATATGCAAGCTTAACTGCCCGTCCACTTCTACCGCATCCCCACAGTCGATGTTCAGGCCAACATTGAGGTAGTCGGGATTACCGTCGCGTTTAAACGGAACTCTAATACCGGAACGCATGGAAGCCTTACGTTGACCTGCCAGTACAACAGAATAGCTCCGGCTGTTGATGATTTTACCGGCTTCGATCTGCTTGACCGTGAAATCCAGCTTGTAGAACCGCTTGTCCTGTGATGTGGACGCAGCTTTCGAGCTGGAATCTGGCGTTGCTTGCGCCAAAGACGAATCCGGTGCCACGAATGCCACGATCAAAGCTGTAACGAGTGCAATCTGTCTCAAGATGATGTGCTCCGTTTCTATAAAGGTTCAATACGTAAAGGTTTGATTTGAATGGGATCTATACCGCTGCGCTCTCCCTTGGCAAACAAGTGCGCTGCGGCCTGAGCCGGAACTCTAAGCAATGCACGTTCTTCGTTCGTCAATGGTGTAGGCGCTGGGAACTGATCTAGTTTTGGCAACGAACGACGGGGTCGGCGCACTGCCACCCGAGCAGAGG
>JAFAZU010000646.1 GCA_019239585.1 Acidobacteriaceae bacterium | reverse complement strand
ACCGGTTCGGAAACAGTGGTCAGCGACTTAACGTATGATCTGCGTAGCGGCGCGCCGGATTTTCTCGATACCCTGGTCGCCACTACATTCGGCACCATGGCTTATGATGCAATCACATCCCACAAAACGGGGCTAATGGCTTCCATTACAGACGGAAAATTTGCAATGGTTGAAATCCCTGATCCGAAGCTCGGTCCCCGTCATGTCGATATCGAAAAAATGTACAACACGGAGCGCTATCGCCCCAGCTATACCAATAAGGAAGGCTTGCCGGTCTTTTTGACTCACGCCTGATCGAATGTCAAAGCAGTCCAAGGATCTGCCGCTTTCCGAGGTCGTCGAAGCGCAGGGCCATCTGATCGATTCCCACATCATGGAGCGGATCTTCGACTCAGTTGTCGAGTACGGGGGCCGCTTCGAAGTGGAGAATTTCAAGATCGGTCGCACAAATAGCGACCCTTCATCCCTGCGTTTACGTGTAGAAGCTCCTTCGCAGGAGCAGATGGAACACATGATGACGCAGTTGCTGGGCCTTGGCTGCGCCCCGATTGATTCGGGCGACGCCGAACTGAAAGCCGCTGACAAGGACCGCTGCGCGCCGGAAGATTTCTACTCCACCACGAATCAGCGCACCCTTGTCCGTCATCGAGGCCAGTGGCTCGAAGCGCAAAACCAGCGAATGGACGCGATGGTCGTGGTTCGTGATGGAGTCGCGCAGTGCCGCCGCTTGCGCGACATTAAGGCGGGTGATCCGGTGGTGACCGGAATGAAGGGAATTCGCGTGATTCCGGAAGCTAAGGAACGCGATCGCATGGCCTTCGCGTTCATGAGCAACGAAATTTCTTCGGAGCGCCAGGTGGAAACCGCCGTGGCGCAAACGGCAGCCCTCATGCGGCAAGCCCGTGAAGACGGCAGAAAAATCGTGGCTGTCGCAGGTCCGGTTGTGGTACACACCGGCGGCTGTGAGCCTATGTCAAAGCTGATTCGGAGCAAGTGGATCGATGCCGTGCTGGCTGGCAACGCTTTAGCCGTACACGATATTGAATCTGCTCTCCTAGGCACATCCCTTGGGGTTCGCACGCAGGACGGCAGGCTGGAGGAGCACGGCCATCGCAATCACATGCGCGCCATCAACGCTATTAATCATGCTGGCGGTATCGCCCAAGCCGTAGAAGCAGGGATTCTAACGAAAGGTGTGATGTACGAATGCGTAAAGGCCCGGGTACCGTTTGTTCTGGCGGGAAGCATCCGTGATGATGGCCCTCTTCCCGAGGTCATTACCGATATGAATCAGGCGCAGGACGCCTATGCCGCGCAGTTGCGTGAGGCGGGCGTTGTCCTCTGCCTAAGCTCCATGCTTCACTCGATTGCGGTTGGCAATATGCTGCCTGCCTGGGTGAAAATAGTCTGTGTAGATATTAATCCGGCTGTGCCCACCAAGGTCAGCGACCGTGGCACAGGTCAGGCAGTCGGTGTCGTAACTGATGTCGGCCTGTTTCTTGATCTGCTGGCCGGGAAACTAAACGCGAAATGAAAGTAGATCGTCAATACACTGACCAACACGCAGCAGCAGGGGTTGATGCGGACTTGCCCGCAATTGAAACCTGGCCTAACCAATACAGCGGCTACGAGATCGAGATCGTAATGCCTGAATTTACGTCCGTATGCCCGAAAACGGGTCTTCCCGATCATGGGACCTTGCGCTTGATCTATACTCCCGATAAACTCTGTCTAGAGCTGAAATCTTTAAAGATGTACACGTTGGCTTATCGGAATCTTGGTATTTTCCAGGAAAACGCGGTGAACCGGATGCTTGCCGATGTAGTGAGCGCTGCTGATCCCGTAGAAGCAACCGTGATTGGCGACTGGGCCCCTCGCGGCGGTATGTCCACCCGAGTTACCGCTAAGTACCGGCGGCAGGCAGGTTCGCTGCAATCTGTTGCAACCGAACGAAATAACTCTCTTCAATTGAGTGCCTAAATGCTGAAATGGCTCCTTGGCTTCCTCGCGTTCTGGATGACGGTGAGTATTGTCTGCGCGGCTGAATTTCAAACAGGCGAGGCAGCGCGGGCGGTGATAGGCCAGCCGTCGTTTACAGCTCATGAAACAGGAGTCTCGGCGCAAAGCTTGAGCTTTTTGAACGGTAAGCTTTACGTTGCTGACGCTTCCGGGCGTGTGTTAACTTTCGATCACATTCCTCCGCCGGGAGAAGATCTTCCCGAACGGGCAGGCTCGCCCTGCGCCGTTTGCGGTTTTTCGCCAAGCGCAACAACAAGTCAGCCTGTTTCACTCACGGCGGCTCAATACAGTTCCTTCGGAAATGCTGTTGCGATGGTGGATACGAGAAGTCATCGAGTCCTATTGTGGCGTGATGTTCATTCGTCGCAGGCGGCAGGTGGGCCGGATGTGATTCTTGAAGCTGATAGTGACGGCGGTGCCATCGACAACACCACTTTGATTGAACCGGTTTCTGTTGCTCTGGATGGTAAACGATTATTTGTAGGGGACCGGGCGCTTCGTCGTATTCTGGTCTGGAATACCTTGCCGGCAGGCGGCGATGTCGGGGCGGATGCCGTTCTCGGCCAGTCAAGCTTTGTAACCCTGGACAGCACGATAACCGGCCCGGATCATTTCGCTGATCCGCAGGCTTTAGTTTCGGACGGAGTTAATTTGTTTGTTGCTGATAAAGGAAATCGCCGCATTCTGGTCTTCTCGCCGGGCGATCTTCCATTGTCAGAGGGCAGTGTTGTGAACTCTGCCAACTTTAAAGCGGGACCGCTAGCCCCCGGCACTCTCATTACCATCAACGGACAACACTTTTCCGAAGTTTCCGAGTCTGCTCCTGATGATGGGGAACACCCTCTTCCCTTAAAGCTAGCTGGCGTCCAAGTGTTGCTCGATGGCCGCAAGCTTCCTCTTCTTTCCGTCTCACCATTGCAAATCCGGTCGCAGTTGCCTTACAGCTTCAACGGTACCGAAAGCGTGTATGTGCGGGTGGAGTTTTCTAACGGGGTCGTAATGACCACGAACGCTGTTGCCGTCCAGGCAACTCCTGCATCTCCTGGGATTTTTGCCATGTCCGGTTCTGAACCAAGGAGCGGTATGCTCCTCCATGCCAAGGAGGATGCGACTGCCTCAGGCGCCCTCGTCACCTCCGATGACCCCGCAAAGCCGGGTGAGGTGTTGACGGTTTGGGCAACCGGTTTAGGTTCTGTGAGCCCTCTTGGTTCTGAGGAGACGGCAGAAGCAGGGCATCCCTATTCCGCATCAGACTCGCAAACTCAGATACCCGTCGAAGCTTATTTGAACGGCCAATCGCTTCCGGTCCTGCATGCGGGTCTGCCGCAAGGAACTGTAGGAGTCTACGAACTTCGTGTCCTGCTGCCGGAAAGCCTTCCGCCGGGGCGCACCGCGAACTTACTTATCTCGCAAGCAGGAGTTAACAGCAATACTGTTACGGTTCCCATCGAAAGTACCATCCATTAATTGATGCATCAGCTTCGTTGGCACGCTCTCCTGCAGCAATGGGTCGTAGTGACCACCGCGCGGCAGAACCGTCCGCAAATGCCCGCTAACTGGTGTCCCTTTGACCCAGGTTCCGGCCATGTACCGGATCACTACGACGTTTATTTATATCCGAACGACTTTCCGGCGTTTGCCCCAGACAGCGACCCGTTTAACCCCGATCCTCACCCCGCGCTGTTTGCCGAAACAGGTCCGCGCGGCGCTTGTGATGTAGTCCTCTATTCTCCCGAACATACGCTTCCGCCTTCGGCCTTATCTCTTGAGAATTGGGGGAAAGTGGTTGACCTGTGGACGGAGCGCACTCGGCAGCATGCGGCCAATCCCGATATCGCGCTGGTGGCTGTTTTTGAGAACTGCGGGGAAGCTGTGGGCGTGACCATGCCGCATCCGCATGGCCAGATCTACGCCATGCCCTTTATTCCGCCAACAGTACAAAGGGAGCTTGCCGCAAGCCGCCAATTTGCCGAATCCAACAATGGAGCAAACCTGTTCGAACGCTTGTTTGAAGAAGAAGTGAAGGCTGGAGTGCGGATCGTTGCCCAGAACAGTGACTTCGTTGCTTTCGTGCCGTATGCAGCGCGTTTTCCCGCCGAGATTTGGATTTTCGGACGCCGCCCGGCGCGCACTTTGCTGGAATTCACGGAAGCAGAACGAAAGAGCCTGGCTGAGATCATCAGCGTCATACGCAAGAAATACGATAATTTGTACGGCTTTCTCATGCCGCTAATGATGGCTGTAAAGCAAGCGCCTCTGCGCCAGCCGGAGGCCGCTTACCGCTTTCACGTTCAATTCCTGCCTTTGCAGCGCAGCCCGACCAAGCTGAAGTATTTGGCAACTATCGAGACTGGCTACGGCACATTTTTGGCGGACACAGCCCCTGAGCAGATGGCGGACAATCTCCGCCGCTCGGAGCCTGCTACTGGTCCCTATTCCGGCTCATAAGGTTTCAAGCTGTTCTGCAGCAGGAGTTCGCGGACAGTTTCCAAGTCTTTCGGAGCAACATAAAAGAAAGCTCCTGTTAGGTCTCGTTTTATAAAGAAGCCGCCCGTGTACGTTCCTGTTTCCACTAAGTAATCAACACCGGCAGCGGTCAGAACCCCTTCGAGGCTTAAAGCATCGCTCAACCGGCGCGCCATATAGACGAGATCAAGTTCTGCCTCGCCGAAATAGTCAGGTGGACGTTTCATTCATTCTCCGCTTCGTTCCGCTAGTCTAAGGAAGAGAGCCCATGCGTTCTCTTTGGTTGTAACGCACGTTCATGCGAGCATTCTTAAAATTTAATCGCAGGCTTCGGGAAACACGCATGTTTGTTCGTGCGATGGCCTCCGCCGCTCATCCAATTCTTGCTCAAATCATTCCAATCCGCCGCTGTAACCTGGCCTGCACCTATTGCAACGAGTTCGATAAGCACTCTCCGCCGGTTCCGACCGATGACATGCTGCGGCGTCTCGACAAGCTGGCTGAGCTGGGAACCAGTATTATTACTTTCAGCGGCGGGGAACCCACTCTCCACCCGGATCTGGATCAGTTGATCCGGCGCGTTCGCGCGAATGGAGCAATTGCTACCCTGATCACGAACGGCTATCTGCTGACGCCCGACCGCATCAAACGTCTGAATAAAGCTGGACTCGATTATCTACAGATCAGCATTGAT
>JAFAZU010000468.1 GCA_019239585.1 Acidobacteriaceae bacterium | reverse complement strand
GGCCAGGCAAGCAAGCGTTGCAACAACTCGCTGTTCATGCCGTGTAAACCTGTTTAAGAGCCAGCTGCCATAAATGAAAACCGTAGCAGTAAAACTGAGCGCCTCCAATACACGCCAGTTCCGCATTCGCGCTAAACCAATAGCAGCGGCGCTTAGCAACAGAACATACCCGAACAAAAACCAAGGCCGATCCTCGCCGGTGCTTAACACCAGCGGAGTCAGATACCCCCCGAAAAGGCCTAACGCCGTAATAGCTTGCGAGCCATAGCGCAGCGACAAGGCAACTGCCATGCCCGTCGCTGAAAACATCAGGATGAAAGCAAAACCCTGCGAAATCAGGTGATAAAACCCGAAAGCCGCATAAAAAGAAAGGTACAGAACAGCAATTCCTGTGCCTGTCACCCCCTGCGCAAAAACCTGCTGCCCTTTGCGCCACAGGAAGTCAGCCGCCCCAAGCGCCGCAAAGCTGGCAATCACCCCCAGCACGACGCGCCCGCCCGGCCCAATCCAGTTGTTATCGACCGCCCACTTGAAGAAGAACGCGACGCCCAGCACCAGCGTCACCACGCCTACCCGATTGATAATGGTCAGCCCGACCTTTGTTTCCAGTCTCGGCCTTTCCGCCCTCGCCGTCCGGCTCGACGAAGAAGCGGTGACGGGCAGCGCCTCCTGCTCGCTACGAAAGGGAGGAGCGGGTGGTAGCGGCTCCTCTGCCACCGTCGGCGCTGCCTGCTGCGGCAAGACAGTTGCCTCAATTCGAGCTAACCGCTCCGCAAACTCATCCTGCCGCCGCCACAACTGGGCAACCGAGTTCGCAATTGCATCCAGTCGTTCCTGTTCCGGAGTGGGCATGAAAACCAGTAAACCACCCTTTTAAATGTCACTCTTGAGTGACCTTAAATCCAATCGAATTTCCGGTCCAGCCAGTCCCCCTTTTTTTGCCGTAACTGGTTCGATGAGCGCGAATCGTTGCGATCGCTTTCAAAAAATACTGCTCGGCAGGAAGTGTCGCCTTGTGCTTAGCGTAGCTATGAGCAAACAACAGCTTTGCATCCTCTATCGCCGCTTTCAGATCAGCCCCGGTCAGTCCGGAGCTTGCCTTCGCAATAAAACTGATATTCGTTTCTGACAAAGGCGGCGAAAGTTCTGCTAGTTTGTCGCGCAAGATCACAGCCCGTGATTCCTCATCCGGTAATCGTGTTTGGAGCCAAAGCTCAATCCGTCCCGACCGCAGCAGTGCTGGAGGCAAACTGCCAACCTCCATAGCCGTCATCATGACGCAAACCCGCTGCGCACTGGCGCTTTCCAAGCCATCCAGCATGGTTAGTAGATAACGGTAGAAACCCTTGTGCGCATCCTCGAAGATGACATCGGCATCGTCGATAAAGATCACCGAAGGCGAGTTCTTTTTAGCGTTCTCAAACACCTTTGCCACTCTCTCGTAGAAGTCATGACTGCCCGCAATAACCGTGCCGTCAATCAAAAAGAATTTTCCCTTCAATCTGCGTGCCAGCGCCCGACCAATGGTAGTCTTACCGGTACCCGGAGGCCCGGCCAGCAGCACGCCGCGCTTTGGCTTGAGTCTTAACTCCGCCGCGAGGGCATCGTTCTCAAACGGCAACGCGACTTTCGCCTCCAACTCGGCTATCAAGTCATCCACGCCTTTGAGATCCTGCCAGTCAACCTCTTCTACCTCTTCCAAATCGACATTACTGGTCATGTTACGGGAACTGAGATACTCGATAAACCCATCCGTATTCCATTCCCTCTCACGCCGTAGCCACGCACACGCATTTCTCAGTTGATAGCCGTTTAACGCAGGCGCAAACCGATAAATTTTTGGGTAGTCCAGTTTCCCTGCATCGTCCAAATAACAACGACAGATTGCCTCGTAATCCTGCGCAGCGAACTCATCCACCTCCCACAGGTACGCACGTTGGCGGACCGGCTCTGGCAGATACTCTCCGCTGATTGCAAAGAGCAAGCTTTTCCGGCGCCACTGAGCCTCTCCTAAAATTGCCGTCAGAACAGCGTTGAGCAGATGCGCGCGCGGATACTCGTAAGCCTCCACAACGCTGGTAATCAAGTGCAAATCGTCAATGAGAACCACATCAGCATTTTGGAGACTCTTGTCAAGTAACTCCAGAAAAGTCTCTTCCAGCGCCGCTGGTTGCCGTTCGGTCAACAGCGTCATAAACTGTCGAGCCGTAATAAAAGCGGCGCCTGTGCTGCGTTGAACCTGACGTAGAATCGTCGTCTTCCCCACGCCGGCGTCGCCCTGGAGAACGCAAACATTTCCAACAGATAGTCCAACTATTAATTCATCAAAAACTTTTTGCTGTACAGGAGTCAGCGGCTGCCCCGTAATCATGTCAGGGCTACCTATACTTTCTAAAACGTTCCTTTCCAAACCCATGATTTTCCTCGTCGGTTGCATAAACACCCGGATGGTAATAAAGCATTCGAATTTCCCCAGGGCGCAAGATCAGCGTGCCTTGGAAAAAATCTTGATATCGAAGTCGGCTTAGGTGTGTGCAAGAGGAAGAGAAAGCAGGTCCTCTTGCGTCAAGCCTAGATTGAAATGCAAATTGCAAAAGCTGCTGTTTCGTAATTGATTCTGCAAGAGTCCTCCTTTCAGGAAAAGATCACTGCTCTGTGAAGTTAACATGCCAAAACAATACTGGCAAGCGGGAAATAGTACTTTGCCCGTATCGAAACTAACTTTAAGCAAATTTGCTATTGACTTACTCCCCACAATTCGCTTAAACTCGAATCTCGGTAGGTGATTCCATGCTGCCCACATGTCAAAGGATGAGGTTCCCAATTCCTCACTGGTACGGCTTCCTTGAAGTACCGTATACCGACATGC
>JAFAZU010000290.1 GCA_019239585.1 Acidobacteriaceae bacterium | reverse complement strand
GAAGCGCCTTGAGGGCTGCAGGTGAATAGCAATAACCGAGCTGCGTGAGCTCTTCACTTACTGCACAGTACTGTCATACGAAGTTGCGATCAAAGGAGTAGGAATAACGGGGTAGAAATAAACGGATCAATTATGTTCACAGCAGATACGGCTGGGCCGGAGCACGATGGCTAATGAGTGGCCTTGCTGGTAGGCTTTAACTGAATCTGCTGTATTCCACTCAGGGCTAGTTGAGTTTCTACTCCTTTGATCGCAACTTCGTGTAAGGCGCTGGTTGAGGGAATCATCTATTTCTCGCTCTCGAAGGCGGATCTCGCAAGTTCCGACTGTCGAATAATGCTCAATAGCGTGCCGCGTCGAACTGGATTGTGAAGTGGAACGGGAACGGTTATCGTCGTTTCCTCCAGGCGCTTTTGCATGATGCGATGACTGCCTCGCTGGCGAACCGCAACGAATCCGTTTTCTTCGAGAATCTGACAAACCTCCGAGCCCGAAAGGACCCGGAGCTTACCCAACCGGCACCTCAACCTGGGTCACAAAAACTTCGTTGTGAAAGCGCCGGGTGATCTCGGACGGAGATGCTGTTTCGAAAAACAAAGTGAGCGCCTCGACCAGGTTTGTCCGCGCCTCCTCAATCGATGCACCCTGGCTCGCGACATCCAGCTCCGGGCACAAGGAAACGAAACCGCCGTTCTCACGTTCAATAATTGCGGTCAGGCGCCGCTGTGACTTCATAGTCCGAGTCTAATCCAGTCGGTCCAGCCAGCTTACTCCTTTACAGCGACTTTCACTATTTAGACCATGCGTGGCACCATCACGGCCTGCACGGGTTTGATGCCGACTGGCACCATTGTAAAAAGCGATGCGCCGGATTTGTAACGCCCGGCGGTTCCCGTGGTCCGTATAGCCGTAATGTGAATCACCGCCATGTTGCCGGATTGCTCGTCCAGTATCAAAGCGTATCGGCTGTCCGGCGTTATCGTAATAAACGTCGGCTTCTGTGTGATATCAACAATGCCAATTACCCGGCGGTTATAGATATTCAGAACACAAACGTCCGTGCCGCTGGCGCTGCCGACAAAGAGATAGCCCGGATCTTCCGAGCAAGCCATAATGCCAGGGTCCCGACCCGCTAACACGGTCTGCTGCACTTCCAGCATTTGATATGGAAAAACAATGGCGACTCCGTCCATACCCTCGCCGGAAACATATAATTCGCCTCCATCAACCTTGAAACAAAGATTGTTCGGCGTCATAGCAAGCGGCAGTTCAGCAATAATCTCCAGCTTGGGAACCGATAACGCTACCAGGGATCGTTCTTCCAAGTTGGCGACAAGGAGCAGCTTTCCGTCCGCACGAAACCGTAAGGCGCCGATAGTGCCCGACAACCGGCAACTCCAACGCCGGCCCGAGGTGAGTTGCAGCAGTTCAACAAGGCCGTGTTTTCCCGTGGAAATCGCCACATAATCTCCGCTGCCAAAATCGAGGTGACGCCCTTCCTCTCCGAGCTTGTAGCGGCGATTGACGCGCAAAGAATGAGCATGAGTATCGATCAACTCCTTGGCAGAAGAAATCGCGACAAGGCGCTTGCCGTCCGGTGTTAATCGGATCTCAGATAAGCTTTCGGCCAACCGGATCGAACCGGCTACTTGCAACTCCCTATTCAGGGCATGAATACTTCCCGTTGAAGGAGTCAGAACGTAAGCGCGGTCAGATGATGGAGTTGACACAATTGCTGTTGGCTCCGCAGGCAGCCCAATACTTTTTTCTAAGCGGAACCGCATCAGATCAAGAACGGCAACCGACTTTTCTCCCGATGTAGCAATTAAGGCGTATCCGGGATAACCGGCGCTTTTTCCACGGCGGCAGGCGCTTAAGAAGGAAAGGCCGCCGGAAATAAACCACTGACGCCGCGTGGTCCGCGCTAAGTTGCAATTACCTGAAAACAATGCTTTTGCTCAACTCAGCTTACCAATACATCCTTATGTTACCCTGAGGATTCTTCTTAGGGCAGCAATCAGTTTTTCATGAATTTTCGGTCCGTTTTCAGCCTCTTTTCCTCCGACCTCGCTATTGACCTGGGAACCGCCAATACGCTGGTCTTTGCCAAGGGAAAGGGCGTTGTCGTCAACGAGCCGTCTATCGTTGCGATTAATAAAAACACTGGCGACATTGAAGCTGTCGGCAAGGATGCGAAGGAGATGGTGGGCCGCACGCCCGGCAATATCGTGGCGATCCGGCCCATGAAGGATGGCGTGATCGCGGACTTCAAAGTCACCGAGCGCATGCTGAATTACTTCATTCAAAAAGCGCACGGCCGCAAGATGCTGGTTCATCCGCGCATTGTGATCGGCGTTCCTAGCGAGATTACGCAAGTCGAGAAGCGGGCCGTCAGCGAATCGGCTTACCGCGCCAAGGCCAGCGAGGTTCATCTGGTGGAACAGGCCATGGTGGCTGCGATTGGCGCGGGCCTGCCCATCACCGAACCCTCGGGCAATATGGTTGTCGACATCGGTGGAGGCACCACCGATGTCGCTGTGATTTCTTTATCCGGCATTGTTTATTCCCGTTCCGTCCGCGTCGCCGGGAATGAGATGGATGACGCGATCATGAATTATCTCAAGCGCAAGTACAACCTTCTCATTGGCGAGCGCACGGCGGAACAGATCAAAATTCAGGTTGGCTCGGCTTACCCGCTGGACAGTCCTCTGAAGATGGAGATTAAGGGCCGCAATCTGATTGAAGGGGTGCCGAAAACCGTCACTGTGGAGGATGGCGAGATTCGCGAAGCTCTTTCCGAGTGTATTGCCACCATTGTGAATGCCATTCGCGTGGCTTTGGAACGTACGCCGCCGGAGTTAAGCGCGGATATCAGTGATCGCGGTATTGTGCTGACGGGCGGCGGAGCCATGATTAAGAATCTGGACCGGCGCATCCGGGAAGAAACCGGTCTTCCCGTTTCC
>JAFAZU010000270.1 GCA_019239585.1 Acidobacteriaceae bacterium | reverse complement strand
ACGGCGAGCCTCCTCGTTCCGTCTGTGTTGCGCCAAAGAGCTGAATACGTGTCGCCGTATGAGTCAGTCGAGCGCATCCGGGACTTTTTCGCGGCCTCACCGGCAGCGGTCCGAATATCCGGCTTTTTAATTTTCGGTTCCGCCATTCCCCTGGGGTTATATACAGCAACTGTGGTCAGTCGGCTCGGATTCTTGGGCGTGCGTGCCGCAGGCACGTATATTAACGTCAATTCGGCGTAAGCAGGGCCCTCACAGGACGGGTGATTTACCCTATGGTTGCTTAGACCAATCCTGTTGCTGGAGCCCTGCCGTGGATATTGTAGCTTTGTTTTGCGATCTGGACGACTTCTATCAAGCCTTTGCCCCCACTTGGCAACAGCATCTGCTGCCTGCTCCGGGTCGGCGTCGCCGTCGCCCGAGCCGTTTGAGTCCGAGCGAAATCATGACGCTGGTCATTGCCTTTCACGACGCGGATTATCGGACCTTTAAGCATTTCTACCGCAAGGAAGTGTGCCGTCACCGGCGGGCCGAGTTTCCCCACCTGATCAGCTATCAGCGTTTGATTGAGTGCCTGCCCAGCGTGCTGGTTCCCCTGGCCGCCTATCTGCGGACGCGTCTGGAGCGCACGCGCGGGATTGCTTTTATCGACAGCTTGCCCTTGCCCGTCTGCCACAATCGCCGCATTTACAGCCATCAAGTGTTTGCCGGATCTGCCCAACGCGGCAAGAGCAGCATGGGCTGGTTCTACGGCTTCAAGCTGCACTTTGTCATCAATGACGAGGGCGCTCTGCTGGCCGCTCGCTTTACGCCCGGCAACGTGGATGATCGGGTGCCCGTGCCGGGCTTGGCCGAAGGACTCTGGGGCAAGCTGTTCGGCGATCGCGGCTATCTCGGTCAGGAACTGTTTGAACGCCTGCAACAAACCGGCGTGCAGCTCATTACCAAGCTCAAACGCAGTATGAAAAACAAACTCATGCCGCTGTGGGGCAAGCTGCTGTTACGCAAGCGAGCCTTGATCGAAAGTGTCGGCGAACAGCTCAAGCATGTGTGTCAAATTGCTCATACGAGGCACCGCAGCGTCTATAACGCGTTCGTCCATACTTCCGCCGCTCTGATCGCTTATACCTGGCAAGAGCACAAGCCCTCACTCCATCTGACGTGGGAAGAACAGGCCTTGCTAACGGAAGCGTTCTGACCTTACATCGAATTGACGTGATGTTACGGTTCTTGTCGCTGACAGGATCGTCCGAGGACACAAGATCCTGAGCATCCGGCCCGAGGATCTCCAACAAGGCAGAGACATCATAATTTTCCGCTGCCTGAATCAACGCCTGGGCCGCTTGCTCCGGTGTGGCAAACGCCTTCTGGGCTGATCGCGCCGGCGTCTGTTTCGATAACAGCGCAGCGGGGGAGAGGAATCCCAGAACGCAGAAGATCACAACAGCTAGGAGAATCGATCGAGATTTCCACATGGCAATTTTCGAGGGTCCTGATCTCATTTGCTTCCCCTAAAACATGGATTTTGCTGAATACTCGATGGCTCACACGCGCTGGCCACCGCGGGGTGCTTCCAGCCTTGGGCCTCGAGGCTGGAAGCACCCCGTGCGCCACTCGAGAGAGCGGCACTCCCTCTGGTGGTGCCAGCGCTGCCGAAAGCGGCTGCGCCTCGGGAACCACCATCGCCGGGAACTTGCCTATTCCCTATGCGATCGCTGCCGGTACCATCACAGTTCACACCCACAGTGCCAACGCTACTGGCGCTACGATTCGCACTCAAATTGCTAGCATCCCCAGCGCTGCGATTCGTACCTAAACTGCTAGAGGTCCCGACCGCACGATTGCTCACCCCTGGCTGTTGCCCTGCCGCTAACTGATCCTGGCTCTGCCGCGTGCTCAAGGAATCTCCGCGAGCGGTACCACCGTATTTACTTGCCGTTGCCCTGTCTCCGTAGGGAGCCCCACCGCGGTGCCGCGGATTGTGCGTCCAGTTTGTGTCGCCGCTTGTTACATTCGTTCGATTGATGTTGGTGTGGCGATAAAAGTTGTTGTTGACATTCACGTTAACGGTGTTGTGCGCGCCCCATCCGCAGTGCCAGCCCCAACCTCCGCTCCAGAAGGCTCCCATGGCAATGCCAGCGCCGAACGAAATCGCCATGCCTGCCGCATAATATGCAGGTGCCGGATAGTAGATCGGCGGATAGGCGTAAATGGGCGGCGCTCCCCACACCACGACGGGGTTGTAGCTCGGTACATAGATGACCTGCGGATTAGCTTGCTGAATCACAACCACAGTTTTGGATTCCACTACTTTCGTCTCGACCTTCACCTGCTGGCTGGATTGCAGTTTTCCGGTGTCTTTTGCCTTTGCTCGCAGGCGCTGGACCGCCTCCATGACGTCCGACTGTTGTGCCAGGAAGGCGTTTCCTAGCTCCGATGTCCACTTAATGTTGTCCACCAATTTCGTGACCACTTCTGGCAGAGCCGCCAGGACCTGAATGCTGGGGTCCCAGTCCTCCTGTTGCACGGCATCCGCCAAGTCCTTGTCTTTTAAGTACTCATGTTTCGTCAGCCACTGCTGAAGCTGAACAATTTCCAAAGGATAGGTGGAAGCGGTCAGCACCTGGGCTAGTAGCGGGTCGGGATAGAGCGCGATGGGTGCCACCAGGCTGTCCAATTGCGCGGCAGGGCCTGGCAGTGGACTTTGTGCCTGCTCTGGTAAAGCTGCATCAACGGCTGCTTCACCTCGCGCTAATAGAGCCGCGCAAAGCACGGCTGTGACACGAATCCATTTACCTGGAGTTGCATACGCCATCTCTCGGTCCTCGTCAAAGTACAAGCAGGCTGCAGAAGAATCGATGGTCAGGTCTTCTTGGTCGGAGGATAGTTATTCAACAGCTTAGCGACCGCTTTCTGGAGGTTTTTTTGCCGTTTGTCCGGCTTGGCTTTGGGGTCGAGTGTCTTCGATACTACGCCGCGCCAGACCAGCTGTTTGGCAGCCGCGTCGTACATATCTAAATCAAGCTGGCCAACCTGGATCGTTGAGGTCGTTATTGTGGTCATTCCTCCGAACCGCCCCCGACCGGGACCGTAGCCCATACCGTTGCTAGTGAACTGCTTCTCCTGGTCCAGCGAAACCTGGTAAGCAAGGAAGAGATCTGCATTGTCTCCCTCTGTTTTTATCAGACCCTTCTTTGTCAGCTCCTCATCGACAGCGGCCTTTAACTGCTGGTCCGCTAATTGATCGAGTTGGTCCGCGCCTTTGGGTTGGACCCATTTGTAGATCTTGTACTTCGAGAAATCCTGACCGGTGGCAAAGTTATACCGGACGTCTTGGGCGAAGCCGGAGGTCGCCAGCAGTAAAGCTGGCAGAATAATTTGTATCGTTTTCATGGTGGAGCTCCTCTCAAAGAGCATCTGTCGGGGTGTTAATAACGCACTCGCCGGATGAGAGATGGCCGTTTATTGCATCTCGGTCATCCTCTGTAACTGAAATTCGCAGGGCAGGATGTTCGAGCTTTGAGGGCAGGTGCATTTTTTAACGCGGCCTCTCGGCGCAGTCCGCAAAAGAAAACAGAGTCTCTGGTGTCTGGACGGCATCCTTTCTCAAGGAGCAAATCGGGCGCGCCGGCCAGGCGAGAGGATGACGATCAGGAAGACATTGCATGGCCGTACCTTTCGCGGTAGTGCTCCCCCTATCGAACCGTGCCACTTCTTCTCCTTTTTTCTATCAGCCTGCTTTTGGCAGTTCTCCTCTCGGAACGCGCGGAACGTACCGTCCTCTCCACATCCGTGCTGTTTCTATTGACCGGTGCGTTCGCCGGTAGTTATAGCCTCGGGCTGGTCCATGTGGAAGCCCATGATCCCATTGTGAGCACCCTTGCAGAACTCGCTTTGTTCAGTGTTCTATTTACCGACGGCATGAAGCTCGGTTTCCGTGACCTAATCCAGGGCTGGCGCTTGCCGGGCCGTGCTCTTTTTATCGGGCTTCCCTTAACCATGGCAGGTACAGCCCTGCTGGCACACTGGCTTGTGCAACTGCCCTGGACCGAATCTCTGTTGATCGGTGCGATTCTCAGTCCGACGGACCCTGTGCTTGTGGCCGCCATTGTCGGCGATCAGGGCATTCCAGCCCGATTACGCGACCTCTTAAACATTGAAAGCGGGCTGAATGATGGACTAGCGCTGCCAGTGGTTTTGTTTTTACTGGCCCGTGTCAGCGATGCGCACACGCCACTCTTTCATTTGGCCTTAGAAGTCGCTATTGGCCTTGGTTGCGGTATCACGATTCCTTGGCTTGCAGTCCATTTGGAGAAGAGCCGGCTGTTTGCTGCCTCGAAAGTCTTTACGCCCTTGTTTCCGGTGGCCATTGCCTGTCTCGTGTATGCGATGAGCAAGACTCTGCACGGCAATGAGTACCTGGCGGCCTTTGTTGCCGGCGTCACTGTGACCTCGCTCGATCCTCAATTACTTGGTGAATTTCATGTGCTCGGCGAGTCTGTGACGGAGTTGTTAAAACTGGCAGCCTTGCTGGTCTTTGGCTTGCTCCTTTCACCCCCGTTCCTGAGAAGTATCCCCTTAACTGGTTATGTCTTTGCCATTCTTGCCATGATCGCTGTCCGGCCCATTGCGTTAAGTTTGTCCTTTCTGATCCGATCTCTGTCGTGGCCGGAGTTTCTCACTGCATCCTGGTTCGGACCGAAGGGTTTTGCGTCCGTAACTTACGCCTTGATCGTGCTACAGACGGATGCTCAGTATGCGAGCCTGATCTTTAAGCTCTGCGCTGTTGTCATCGGGATTTCCATTATCGCTCATTCCTCTACGGACGTACCCGTGTCGAAATGGCTACGAAAGCAAACCAACCAAAGCCTGGGATCGGGTGTGAGTGGCCGACCCACAGTTCTCAAAACAAAATAGAGTCTCCTGTACCTGGACGGCATCCTTCCCGGCGCACCTAGCTACGGGCGGCCTCACCCAAGGAACAAGCAGGGCAAGCCGGCTGGGCGAAAGGATGACGATCAGGAGAATGATACGAACAGCAAGCGCAGTACGTTTCGCCAAGTATGCGATGACGTTGTACATCGGCTCCCAAACTCTGCCGGAGGGAACAAATTGCGTATCCTGCACGATGCTGAATGGCGCGGCCCGGAGGATTCAGTTGAACGTGCTAAACAGCCATAGCTGCATCAGGCATCAGCTACGAAATTTTGAGGCGTATTTAGCGTTATGAAGGGTAAACAAATGAAAACGAATCGGATATGTGTTGTCTTTATTGGTTGTCTGCTTGCTTCCGGCGGGCTTGTGGCTCGATGCCCGGATGGCCAGGAATCGAGCACGCCAACGCAAACTCAAAGTAATTCCAAGTCAGATCAAGAGCTGAATATCCAGGCATATATTGAGTTGCTGCGCTCTGATTTGAGGAAATCTAAATCACAGGTCGTCGGGCAAGTGATGCAGCTCGACGCAGCTCAGTCTGCGGTGTTCTGGCCGATCTACAAGCAGTTTGAGGCTGATCTCACCAAGATCGGAGATCGGATCGCCTCGCTCGTTAGCGACTATGCGGACCACTACGATGAAATGACGAACGAAGTGGCAGACAAGCTCGCGAACGAGCTACTGTCGATTGAGCAACAGAGGAATAATCTCAAGCGAGAGTATTATCAGAAGTTCAAAAAAGCGCTCGACCCCATCACTGCGGCGAGGTTTCTGCAGGTAGAGAATCAACTGGAAAGACTGGTGGATCTGCAGGTTGCTTCGCAGTTACCGGTCGTTCAAAGCTCGCGAGGTGAAGCACAATGACCCAAATTAAATTCCTATTATTGATTTGCTCCGTTGGGCTCGCGGCCACGGTGGTCACCGCCGGACAAAACGGGCCGTCAGCATCTTTCCCTCCATCCGTGTTGATCCCGGCCGGCACGACACTTCGTGTCCGCACCATTGAATTCATCGATGTCGATTCTAGCCGATCCGGTATGAAGTTTAGAGGCACACTGGACGATCCCATCATGTCGGGAGGCGAGATCGCGGTGCCGCGCGGCGCAGATGTTCAATTGGTGGCGGCAAAAGTAGAGCAAGGCGGAAGGATGAAGGGCAGCGACTTGATTCAGCTCAAGGTCGATTCTATTGCTGTGCGCGGCCACACTATTCCCGTCGTGACCAGCTTGTCGGAATCGAAATCCGCCGGCGAAGGAAAGAAGACTACGAGAAAAATAGCCGGTGGCGCGGGACTCGGCGCGATTATTGGAGGAGTTGCAGGAGGCGGCAAAGGAGCGGCGATTGGAGCACTGGCCGGCGGTGCGGGCGGGACTGCCCTCTCAGCTGCTGGTCAACCGCACCTCAAAATACCAGCTGAGACACGACTTCAGTTCCAGCTGCTCGCTGATGTGACAGTGCGGTAACACAGCGGCGCGGGCGGACGTGAGATCACTCCTTGACGCAATCAGGTCGCGCCAACTCTGTCACGTCGATGATCGCTCAGAATCCGAAAAACTGGGGAATGAGCAGCTTTGTGCACCATCGGACATAGCACGCGAAAATGGCTTCATTCCACAGTCGTACTGCTGGCAGCCTCCACGGGGCGCTACTTTTCTTAGCGAAGTGCTACCCCGCCGTTCCGTGACGCTTCTGTGCGGAGAGGTTGTCAGGACGCCTGATGTAGCCCCCGTGAGCTAAGCGGTTTTCTAATAAACGGCCCCGGCAGCGAGGAGGAGTAAGATCGCTTTGCTCAGGAGAGCAAAGTGATGGCTTTGGTAAACAAATACTGTAAGGGACAAGAAGAGCGGCGGTCGCGCCGCAGGGCTGGGCTCAGACCTAGCCAGGAGAAGGCAATGAGCGAAGTATGCCAGTACTGTGGATGTCAGCCCTCGCAGGCGAGGGCTGATGCGAAAACCCTCGGTTTGCAGGAAGAGTTTGAGCGCGGGATCTACGCCTGCTGCCAGGTTGTGGCGTGGGCCGATGAGCAATGGCTGGTGTGGGCCGAAGCGGCTGAGGAAGACGGCTCTCCGGTAGAGCAGGTCACCAAACCGCTGGAGTATGCGGACCCAGAGCGGGAAGAAAGACGGCCAGGTCAGAGGCAAATACTAGCTGAGTAAGCGGAATCGTAGAAGCCAGCAAAATGGCGCAGGTTGGCAGGAAACGCATACATAATCGGTAGTGTCAAGTATTTTGTGTAAACGGGTTTCCTGACATTTGTTTTCTGCTTACAAAGCTTTTTGTGGGAAGCGCGCTTCCCACAAAAGAGCGAAACGGTTCAGGGCTTCTTTCCAGTTCGGCAACGGCCCCCACTTTTTCGAGACGTTGCGCAGGGCCAAGTACAACAGCTTCCTCGCGGCCTCCTCATTCGGAAATGAGCCGCGCGTCTTAATCACTTTCCGCAAGCTCATGTGTAACGATTCGGCGCATCTGGACAATGAATCTCGCAAACCGGCCCACTGACCTCCTCCAACCGGTATTCCGATCGCGGAATACCGGTTGGATATTCCGAGTTCCAGCGGCCAACCGGGCCGCCTACAGCGTTTTGTATTTCAACAGAACTTATGTCTGCCCTGCCGCCCTCAACAAATTCGCCCGCAACTGCTCAACCTCGTTCTCTTCCAGCTTGCCGCCATTCCGCGTTACATAGAACACGTCGATAGCTTTGTGCGCTTCGGTATCGATCATAGCCACTTCCAGATTGCACCCTGCTGCGCTGATGGCTGACGCGAGATCATATAACAGCCCCGGACGGTCCTCACCCACAAAATCAATGAGGGTCGCGTGATCGGAAGCCTCGTTGTTGAAGCGCACGCAAGGAACAATCGTAGCGTCGTTCGCCAGCCGCCGCGCCGGACGCCTGCGCCTCAACAGGTCACTTACCTGAACAGAGCCTCTCACCACGCACTCTACCGTCCATTGCAGCCGATTCACCTCCTCCGGATTCAACTCCAGCGTATACAGCGGATCAGTAAAACGGATCAAGTCGAGAATGCAGCTTTCGGCGTTCGACGATGCCTCGCCTTTGACGATGTTCATGCCAAAGCTGGCGAGAACTCCGCATAGGGACGCAAACAAACCCGGTTTGTCATGCGTCAAAACTGTTATCAAATAAACTCCGCCCTCCTGACTGATCTCGACGGCTACTCCCTCCTTCTTGCTTTGGACGGCGAGTTGGAGATGATGCTCGATCTGCTCCCGGCTATGTGTCCGGGCGTAGCGCTTCGGAAACCCGTCCAAGAACGCCAGGGTGCGTTCCGAAGATGGGTCATTACCATCAAAAAGTTCCTCGTGGATGCGATCGGACGCTAGTTCCCGCGTGAGTTGCTCTAAACCAAGAGCATAAACACGCCACAACTGCTCCAACCGCCACGGGGTCATCGCCGTTGGGTTCACCGCGCTGATATCGGCATAGGTGAGAAGCGTTAGCCGTCGCAGGTCTTCCTGCGTGGGGACCTGCGATGTCAAAAAACGAGCCGTCGCGGGATCCTCCAGGTCACGCCCGTTCATAATCAATGACAAGTCAAGATGTCGCTCAATCAGAAACAGAACTGCTGTTTGGCCCTCTTGTGGGGTGCCCATGATTTGGGTGACCTGCCGCGCTGCGGAAAGAGAGCCTTGAATGTGGTCGCCCGGTGTAATCCCTTTCCCAAGATCATGCAACAGCAAAGCCAGCCGCAGCAGGGGAAGCTGATCCTCCTCAAGGGCCAGCTCATGAAATCTTTGCTGCCCTCCATTCGTCGCCGCCAGCAATTGATCGATTACTCCAATCGCCACGAGCGTATGCTCGTCCACCGTATAGCGATGGTAGAAATCGCGAACCACCAAGCTGTCGATGGACTGCCATGGCGAAATGGCCGCCGTCAGCACGCCTGTTTCCTGCATCTCGGCCAGCGCCAGCGCCGTGTGCGGCTGCCCAAATAGGTCGCGCCACGCATTCCAGGAAGGCGGCTGCTTTCGAAACGATTCCGAAATTTGCCGGATCTCCTGACGAATCCGTCTTTGCGCATCCCAGGATAATTGCAGCCCATGTCGGCCCGCAAAGGAAAACAGTTGCAGAACAGCATCCGCTGAACGTAGTGTGACACCCGGACTTCGCAAAAACACGCGCTCACGCGAGATGGTAAATTCCGGCGTCGATAAACGGTTGCGCCAGTCGCGAAACTGTCGCAGTAAAGAGGTGTCCTGCCCTTCGGCATATTCCAGGGCGCGAAGGCTGCATTGATAAACCCGGCGCGCATGCTTGAAATACATCCGCATCCATTCTTCCGGCTCCGTGGGTTCAGTCGGCAGCACCCGCGCTGCTTCGTCCTGCATGTCGAAAGTCAGGAGGTTCGCATCGCGTTTGGCGCTGTTGTGCAGAAAGCAGCGCACTGCAAATAAGAAGTCCTGCGCCGAATCCTTTCCTGTCAGTTCGGCCAGCGATTCCCCCAGGAACTCCTGCTGCGGCAGAAGCTGCGACAACCACCGGAGAAGATGGATATCCCGGATGCCGCCCGGAGATTCCTTGACATTCGGTTCCAGATGATACGGCGTGTTGTTATATTTGCTGTGCCGATTGCGGGTCAAGCTTACTAGGTGCCGCAAAATAACGGGAGCATGCCGCCGGAAACTCTCCGGCAAGCCCTGTGAGAAGCGACGAAATAATTCCTCGTCCCCTTCGATAAATCGCAGATCGAGCAAACTGATGTGCAGCTCGATGTTGTCTTCGTGCAGCCGGTAGCACTCGGAAGGAGTACGAACCGAGTGGCTGATGCGAAGTCCGGCGTCCCAAAGTACGCGCAAAAACTCGGAAAGCGGCTCTCTAAAGGCAGGAACGTCCGACTCATTTGCCGTCAATACAAGCAGATCCACGTCCGAATACGGAAACAACTCGCGCCGGCCGTATCCGCCCACCGCCGCCATCACGTAAGGGGGATTGAACTTCCCCTTAAAGTACTCAAGGGCCGCACTCCTGACTAGGGAATCAACGGACTCGGTCCGGCCTCGCAGGAGTTGATAAGGGTCTTGCTCACGCACGGCAAAAGGCACTGCTCCGGCGGAGGCTATAACGCGGCCTCGCCCGTATCATCATTGCGGATGCGGACCGCTTCGAGAACGTCGTAGATAAAAATTTTCCCGTCGCCGATTTTACCCGTTCGCGCCGCTGCGGAAAGAGCACGCGTCACTTCATCGAGGCGTGCATCGGTCACCACCGTCTCCACTTTGATCTTCGGCAGCAGGTCGATCTGGTACTCCATGCCCCGATACACCTCTTTATGGCCCTTCTGACGGCCATGCCCGCGCACTTCGGAAATCGTGAGACCGTCGATTCCGATTGCTTTTAAAGCTTCTTTCACGTCATCTAATTTATGGGGCTGAATAATTGCTTCGATTTTTTTCATAAACCGCCTTTTCTGGTTCCAGTCGTGATTTTATGCTTCAAGGCTATAGCCTTCTTCACCGTGCATGCTGACATCCAGTCCTGCCACTTCTTGCTCTGTCGTGATGCGTACTCCTATCAGCGCATCCACAATTTTCAAGATCACCAGCGTTCCGACAATAGCTAAGACAAAGGAGATCACTACGGCGATTGCCTGGTTCAACACTTGTCCGGGGTGGCCGTCTACCAGGCCCAAAGGAAGCACCTTGCCGGCGGCGTCTTTCAATCCATCATTCACGGCATTGGTCGCGAAGACACCGGTGAGAATGGCGCCTAAACTGCCGCCCGCGCCATGCACTCCAAAAGCGTCCAATGAATCGTCATAGCCGAACTTGCTTTTAACCGTGGTCACCATGTAGAAACAGAAAATACCCGCCAGGAAACCGATTAACAGAGCAGGGAACGGTTTCACAAACCCGGACGCGGGCGTGATCGCAACCAATCCGGCCACCGCGCCTGAGATGCCGCCCAACATGCTCGGTTTCCCGTGCCGCGCCCATTCAGCGAACATCCAGCCCAGCGCCGCTGCTGATGCTCCAAAGTGCGTAGCGACGAAAGCACTGGAAGCCAGTCCGGAAGCGCTTACGGCGCTTCCCGCGTTAAACCCGAACCAGCCCACCCAGAGCAGGCAAGCGCCGACCGCGCTCAGCACCAGGTTGTGCGGCTTCATGGCTTCACGCGGAAACCCCACGCGTTTTCCCAAATAAAGAGCGCAAACCAAGGCGCTTACACCCGACGTAATATGAACCACCGTACCGCCGGCAAAATCAAAGCAGGGCACTTTACCCCCGAGAAACGCGTTCAAAAATCCGCCCTTTCCCCAAACCATGTGTGCCATGGGGAAGTACACAATCGTGCTCCATAAACAGGTGAAAAGCAGCATGGCGCTGAATTTCATTCGTTCCGCGAATGCTCCCGAAATCAGAGCCGGAGTAATGACCGCAAACATGAGCTGATAAATCATGTAAGTCTGGTGCGGAATCGTCGCGCCATAATCGGCATTCGGCGTTGAGCCGACGCCGTTCAGCAGAAAGTAGCTAAATCCCCCTATAAAAGGATTCCCTTCGGCAAACGCCAGACTGTATCCATAAATGGCCCACAGTACTGTAACTACCGCCATCAATGCAAAGCTGTGCATCATGGTGCCGAGCACATTCTTTCGTCGGACTAAGCCGCCGTAGAAGAGCGCCAATCCCGGACCTGTCATCATTAGCACCAAAGCCGCGCTGGTCAACATCCAGGCGTTATCACCAGAGATCTGTGCAGTCTTGGCAGCGGCTTCCACTGCGCTTAACCTAGCGTCAATGCCCGTCGCAGCAGCAGGTTGGGCAAACAATGAGGTGCTTGAAACGAGGCACCACGTAAAAAAGCAAGCAAACACACGGCTCATAGAGGATCAAATGTTTTAAAGCTATTGCCAAAGCGTAACAGCTTCCGCGCAAGCTCCAAAACATCAAATTTCTATCCGGGAGATTCAAATGTTTTATGCGTGACGAAATGGCAGGTTGTGTTCTCGAAGTTACGCTAGTGGTTTAAGGCGGGTAGCCGCTCGCCGCTCATTGCTAATACAGCAAGCGGCACAAGCTTGGAATCCGGAATGGTGAAATGGAAAGTCGAGCCCGCGCCCGGCTCAGACTCTACCCAAATATCGCCTCCCAGCCTTTCCATAATCCGCTTGCAAATCGCCAGTCCAAGCCCGGTTCCTGGACGTTCCTGCCCGTGCAACCGCCGGAACAGCTTAAAGATATCGTCCTTATACTCGGGCGAAATACCCAGACCGTTGTCGCTGACAGTGAAGTGCCACTGGTGAAATTCTTCCCGCACATTAACGGAAATCCGGGGCAGCGCCTCAGACCTGTATTTGATCGCGTTGCTGATCAGATTGGAAAAAATCTGGCGCAATTGCACTGCATCGGCCATTACCGTTGGCAGCGCCGCATGCGTTACTGTGGCCTGAGCTTCGCGGATCTGGCCCTGCAGATCCGCTAACGTTTCATTCAAAACCTCTTCGCAGGAAACCGGGCTTACTCTGCTTTCCCGGACACTGACCTGTGAGTAGACCAGCAGGTCCTTAATCAGTTGGTTCATCCGCATGGCTGCTTCCACCGGATAGCTCAATAACTCCCGGTCATCCGGCGAAAGCCGGTCACCCATATGGCGTTCAAGAAGCTGGAGATGGGTGGTAATGGTACGCAACGGCGTTTGCAGGTCGTGCGATGCCGCATAAGCAAACTGCTTCAGGTCCTCATTGGAACGCCGCAGCTCCTGGCTGATGTGCTCCAGCTCAGCCGTGCGCTCCCGTTCCTGCGCGCGCAACCTGCTCCTTTCCAAAGCCGCGCTGATGCGGGCGCTCAGCAGCACCGGCTCAAACGGTTTAAATAAGTAGTCCTCCGCGCCGCGCTCCATGCAGCGGCTCACGCCATCCAGGTCGTCAAGAGCTGACATCATAATGACCGGAATGCTCCTGGTTGCCTCATCGGCCTTCATGATTTCCAGCAGTTCCAGGCCATCCATCACCGGCATCATCAAATCGACCAACGCCACATCGAACTTGGACTGTCGCAAGCTGATAAGCGCCTCACTTCCCGTAGCCGTCGCGATCACCGTAAACCCAAGACGTTGCAACTGCCGGGAAAGAATATCACGGTTAATTTCATCGTCATCCACGATGAGAATCGATGCTTTTAACTCGGTAGGTCGCTGTGTAACGATGTCTAGCTTTAACTTCCCTGGCGGAAGCCCGCTGCTTTCCTTTTGCCCGAAATCCAGCAGCTCGGCCGTAGCTGTGGCAATGCGCAGTAAATCGAGAATGATCTTCTCGTCGGCAATCTCAATCAAAGGGCCGATCATTCGCGCAATGTTTTGAACCTGCGGCAGCATCTCGCGCCGGAAAACATCGATGTCCGCCAGCGTGATTCCATTGGCGCTGGCAGTCAGCATATTGTGTAGCAGCGACAGCAGACTTCTGGCTTCGCTGTCAATGTACCGAAGCTTGATGGCAATCTGCTCCGGCAGAATGCCTTCGTCTTCGAGCAGCATCTCGCTGTAGCCGATGATGTGGTTCAAAGGAGTGCGGAGATGATGCCTCAACTCTGCAATGAACTCTCGCGAAGGACGTTGATTTGCAGAATCTATCATGCACGATCTCTGCGACTTAACAGCGTCTGTATTTTAGATAGCAAGACTTCCAGCTCCACGGGCTTGGTCTCGTACTCATCACAACCAGCTTCCAGCGTTTTCTCCCGATCCCCGCTCATGGCATGAGCGGTCAGGGCAATAATCGGAATCGGAGCAGTCACCCTACTTCGCTTGATCTGTTTTGTCGCTTCCCACCCATTCAAACCCGGAAGACTGATATCCATCAGGATGAGATCCGGCATCTCGGACGCGGCCAGCGCAATTCCTTTCTCACCGTCTACCGCCGTGATAATCTCGAAGCCGCGCCGTTGCAGCCGTCGCGACAACATGTCACGGTTTAATTCATTATCCTCTACCAGCAGAATTTTCGGCATCGTTCCCATTATTTTGCGGGCGGGTAAAACTCCGTGCCTTCTCCCGGAAACGGCCAGTGTTTGTCCAATAAGATCTCTTTCTCCCGCTGTGATTTGGGGACTTTGTTCACTTGCAGGTTTTCGAGGAAATGCACGCCGGTTTTCCCGGCTACCGCAATGTCCACATCGCCGTCGCCGTCCAAGTCCTGCACGATAAACTGCGTACCGGCTCCCGCCGTGCCGTTCAGGCTAATGGGATACCGCGTCCATTTGCCTGATTTCGTATTGATTTTGTAATAGTAGATTACCAGCGGATCATAGGAACCTGGATCATTGCCGCTATGGCCACGATACCGTTTGCCTGCGAGCAACTCCGGCTGCCCGTCGCCGTCGAGATCTACCAGCTTCAGGACGTGAACCTGGGAAAAAGATTCATCAATGGTGTGCTTGACCCACTTCCCATCGCCCTTCTGCTCCATCCAGTACAGCCCATAGCTATGGCCACGACCGTACACGACATCGATCTTGCCATCACCATTCACGTCATAGCCGATAATCGGAAAACCCGTTTCTCCCAGCGTCCAATCGCCGTGCCACTCCCATTTGTCATTGTTCGCGTCAATGTTTTTAAACCAGCCGAACGGGGTTAACAGATCTGTTTTTCCATCCCCGTTCACATCCGCCATACCGACCCCATGTCCGTCTTCATCATGACCGCCTACCTTGTGGACTTTCGGTTCGCTTCCGGCAAAATCCACCCAGATAATGCCTGTACGTCCGTAGTGAGCCAAAGCTAAGTCCGGCACCCCGTCGCCGTTCAAATCTGCCAACGTGCCGCCTTCTGTATCAATGGTGTGGGTAATCAAATGCCGCTCCCACATCACATCGGGCTTCTTTGGGTTCTCGTACCACCACAGCCCGTCCGTCTGCCAGCCGACCGTCACGAGATCCGGTGCGCCATCGTGATTAACATCAATCGCCCATTCGCCGCAATCGGACACAAACTCGTTCACGGTTTGAATCGTCCGGTATTGATGCCGCTTCCACTCCCCGCCTTCCGAACCGGGATTTTGATACCAATAAGCTCCGCTGAGGAGATCCGGGCGGCCGTCATTGTTCATGTCAAGCACGGCAATCCCTTCGGCATGGTCCGTGCCCAGGCGATGGGAGAAAAAAGTCAGCTGCGGAATATTATCGGGCCCATTCCCCCGCTCGCGATTGAGTTGCGCAAAGGAAAGAACGCAAAGCAAGCCGAAGGCAGCACAGCTCAGCAAAACAGAAAGGCGGCTTTTCGTGGTCATGTGGACTTAGACAAAGGGAACTGTTTTTAGTCTAAGTCCACAAGCTTCTGATTCGCAGCAGCGTTGGTCATGCTGCGGATCTACGTGATGTTTGGCAGGTCACTTCCTATCAAAACTCATACCGCAGGAGGAACTGAAACACTCGGGGTTTTACTAGTACATCGACGTATTTGCCAAACAGGTTGGGGCTCAGAATGTTGATATTCGCCGTGCTCGGATCAAAACGCACCGAGTTCGTTAGATTGAAGCTTTCCGCGCGAAACTGCAACGTATGCGGCTGATCTTTTAAGGTAAACAGGGTAAATCGCTTACCCACGCCCAGATCAATGCCGAAGTATCCATCACCTCGAATACCGTTGCGCTGTCCGGCATCCCCCGGCAGAGCCGAGCTGTAGGCCGCCAAAATGGCGTTTGGATCATTAAACAGGTTGGGGCCGCTTTGACCGCCTGGAGTTGCCACATTCTTGCTGCTGTGATATGTCGGTACGACGCCGGTTTGAATGGCGTAACTGCCCACTTCCCAATTCGTGGGCCACACGCCGCCATTGCTAACACCCACCGGAAACCCGCTCGTGTTGCGGAATGTTCCGCTCACTTGCCATCCCCCGACCAGCGAATCTAAGAAACGATTGGCATTGGTGAGAAAATGCCTGCCCTTTCCCACAGGCAGTTCGGCAACCCAGAACGCCGTGAAATTATGCTGAATGTCGTAGTCCGAAACGGCGCGTTGCAGGTTTGGGAACCAGGAGTTGATAAGTTGGCCGGCAGTCGCGCTTGTGGCCGTTTCCCGCGTGGAACTCAGGTCGATTGACTTTGAATAGGTGTAGTTGAAGTCAAACTGAAGTCCCTGCGAAAAACGTTTGCGGGCTGTCAGTTGCATGCCGTGATAGTTGCCGTTGCCGCGTGAGCGGAACGCAGCCAGCGATGAGTATTGGCCGTTGAAAATGGCTTGCCGCCCAAAGATGCTACAGGATGGGGAGCAGGGACCGTCGCCGCCGTCAATTAAATCCAGAGCGGTCGTGTAATCAGGGGCGTTATTGCTGTAAACCTTATAGATCGCCTGCGTAGCGGTAAGACCTTTGCCCGCTGCACCCGGCCACAGATTTTCCCAGTAAGGAATGGGCTGGACAGCCGAAACGGGAACGCCGTTGTTGATCTGTGTTGCCAGTTGACGGGCTGCATCGAAATAGGTTGCGCCGCTCTTCGGATCTCTCAAATTTGTCGGCATGGCGAGGTCGTCGCGGATGAGCGAACGCCGGGAAAGGCGTCCCACATAAGCGCCCTGCACCAGCAGCCCATGCCCTATGTCGCGCTGATAACTGAAATTGATGTTCATGGTGTAAGGCGCTTTCAGCTTGTCATCCACGCCGTTGGTGATCTGAAAGATATTGGGCTGCGTTTGCGGAAATCCGCCCTTCGGTGCCGGAGGCAAAATGGAAGGATCAACGTTCGTATAGCCCGTAAAGCGGGGAACGGTAGCGCTTTGAGCGTTGGCCGGATTGGTAAGCGATGTGGAAAAGCCTAATGCCGTCGCATCCGCCGAACGGATCAGCCCTTGGCCGAATAGATCGTAGAACATGCCGAAACCGGCGCGGATCGAGCTTTTGCTGTCCGGCGAATAAGCGATTGCGAATCGCGGCGCAAGATCGTGCTGGTAGGGATACAGCGGACGTGCTCCCGGCCTGCTGGCCAAATCATAAGAAATGACGGGGGCCAGCGATTGCGGCTGGCCATGGTCAGCCAGGTATCCGCGCGTGTTATACCAGTCCTCCAGGGAAACATTGGGGCTTGTTTGATATCCGTTACCCTCAGAAATTGGGGGGCTCAGCGACACGCGCAAACCATAAGTAACAGTGAAGTTGGAAGTCAGCTTCCAGGCGTCCTGTGCATACAGTTCATATTCGTTATTGACAAAGTTGCGCCGGATGCCCGTCCCTTGCGGCAGTACATTGCCTTCCAAATCGTAGTTGTACCTGCCGGTCCGCTGGGTCAGAAGCCCGAGCAAATTTGCCATCTGGCGCCGGTAAATTGTTGTGCTCTTGGCGTCTGCCGCTAACAAATCGGAACCGCTGCCCAGCAGAAAGCTGGAGTTGATCAGGACATCGCTGAAAGAATTGCCGAAGTTCAAGCGGTTATTACGAATAAAGCGGGTCACAAAGCCGCCGGTCACCGTGTGAGCGCCTTTCGTCCAGGAGATATCGTCACTGATCTGATGCAGCGGAATGATACTGATCAAACCTGTCGAGGCGGAGGTGAGATTATCGATATCGCGAAACCTTTCCAGCGCCGTTGTTTGGACGCCGGTAATTTCAGTGCCCTGGCGGGTGTAGCCGTAGCGCAGGTTATTAACCAGATTCGGCTGAATGATCCAGGTATAGCCGAGGGCTTGACCTTTGCTGGTATCAAGAATTTGACTGCCTGCCTGCCCCGGAAACTGCTGCAAGCCAGTGGTAGAAGTATTGGCGAATTTATCGTTCTGCAAGTTGCCGCGCCAAAAAAGCAGGTGTCGGCCTGCGCTGTCGATCTGATAATCAAACTTCGCAATATATGTATTGAAGCGAAGCGGAGCTGAAGCATTAAACCGGTAGCCGAAAGTGTTCAATTGGTCGCCGGCGGTTGTATCATTCGGATGCGGGTACTGCTGGAGAACAGCCAAAACCGCCGGGCTCGGCCCAATATGAGCCGGGTCAATTGCAGTAATTTGAGCCGGAGACAACTGGCCGATGCTGCCGTCCTTGCGCGTGTAAGTAAAAATGCCTTGACGGAAAAGATCGCCCGGAACCGTACGAACCGTGCTGATCTCGCTGGCATCCTGCCGCCCTTCATAGTTCAGGAAATAGAACAACCGGTTTTTCTTGATGGGACCACCCACAGAAGCCCCATATACATTTCGATTCAATTTCTGACGAGGCACGCCGGAAGCGTTATTGAAGAACGAGTTGGCGCTCGTGGCCGTGTTGCGCAGGTACTCATACAGCGAGCCGTGTACCGTATTAGTACCGCTTTTGGTTACTAATGTGACCTGCGCGCCGGAAGTACGTCCAAACTCCGCTCCGGCATTCGTGGTGATAGTGCGGAATTCCTGCACCGAATCAAGCGTCACGCGCAGAACGCTCGCAAACGAATTTCGGTTCTGCTGATCGTTGACGTCAACGCCGTCCAGAGTCACATTACCCTGGTCCGCTTTGCCGCCGTTGACCGTGCCGCTCCGATAATCGGAGGTAGCGCCGGGCTCAGGCTCGCCGAGGTAGGTCACGCCCGGCTGCAATGACAGCAATCCCACTACGTTGCGCGCTTCAAACGGCAACTGGAGAACAGGTTTGGTACCGATCGTGTTGCCCAGCGAAGCGTCCGTGGTATTAACTGCGGCTGCATCTGCCTCCACCGAAACCGTTTGTGTTGTGGTCCCGATATTCTCGAATTTCAGCTCCAGCGTCGAAGGCGTGTTGACCAGCAACTCCATGGATGCGACCACGACATCCCCGAAACCCGCGGCGCTGGCGGTCACTTTATACTGGCCCGGAGTGACCTGCTGAAAAGAGTAGCGTCCGCTCGCATCCGACTTGGTTTGACGCTCCTGACCTGTTTGAGTATTTAAGATTCTGACAGACGCCTCGGGGATTACCGCTCCCGACGGATCGGTTACAGTGCCGTTCAAAGAGGTAAATCCTTGTGAAAATAGCAATGTTGAGAAAGCCGAAATGACCAGCAGAATGCGCTGCAAGAACCGCATGTTTATGCCCCCTGAAAGCAGAAATGTGGATGACGGCAAGGTCATTAGTAATGGCACAAACGCGGTCCATTACTGAATTTTGGAAATGTCAAGCGTAGCACATTTATATTACGTTATCCAGAGTGCTAAGTACTTTTCCGAAAGCAAACTGTAACGGAGTTGCTATCCTCTTAGTACCTGTAACTCGCTTTGGGAAAAGTTGTTCAGCCTTCCGGTTGCTTTTTACCTTGTCTGTAAAATACTTTCCCGTTTTTCACAGTTTTTGGAGGTAAATGTATGGGTCGAGTTTTGAAAATTGCCTTTTCGGCAGCAATGGTCCTCTTTCTTTGCTCTTTTGCTTTCGGTCAGGACGTCACCGGCAAAATCGCTGGAGTTATTACTGATCCAAGCGGCGCAACTGTGGCTAATGCAACCGTGACCGTCACTGATGTCGGCAGAAAAGCGAGCAGAACCGCTACCACGGACGCCAACGGGTTTTACCAAGTCTCACAACTACCTCCTGGCAACTACCAGGTTTCCGCCGAAGCGCCCGGTTTCAGCAAAATTGTTTCAAACGGCCAGAACTCCCTCGAAATCAACCAGACCCTTCGCATTGATCTCAAGCTTCAGGTCGGAACGGTAAGCAGCACAGTTGAAGTGAACGCG
>JAFAZU010000232.1 GCA_019239585.1 Acidobacteriaceae bacterium | reverse complement strand
AGTTGGGTAGGACGACGTAAATGACCTGTACCTCCGGGTTATCGCGGAGGCGGTCGTATGTCTCGTAGCTGTACAGATTCTTCTCAGGAACTCCGTAGTGGGCAGCGGTCGCTTTCAATTTGTCCGGAGTGCCGCTGACGAGCGCGGCCAGACGCGCGTGCTTACATTCGCCGAAGGCGGGTAAAATCTGCTCCAGGGATAACCGCCCAATGCCAACCACAGCGAAGCCGACACGCTCGGAAGGCGGCGTTGGCACAGGCGGGTCGCTGGATTCTTTCTCGCTCGGAGCGAAGTCTTTCTTCAGTTTCAAAGATGGGGGAGCGGACTCTTGTTGCTGCGCTACAGCAGCAAGGCTGCTCAAGGCAAGCACCCCCGGTCCGGCTTGCATCCAGCGGCGACGGCTAAGGAATGGATTCATGATTCACTTTTTAGAGCAAATCACGGTTACCACTGTTTGCTGCTTAGATTACGAGCCACAAGTATTCAAGCGATTGCGAAGATTTGTTGAGCGAGCTTACAATTAGCGGAAGAACCCTAACAAATAAGCTATTAATACAATTAAGAGTATCGTTCCGAGACCAATTCCAGCGCCACCTCCATAACCCCAGCGTCCATAACCGTAATACCCGCCACCACCGCCTAACAACAAGATCAGAACAATAATTAAGATCAAAGTCATTGCTTTTTCCTTTGTTTAGCCGCTTATTCAGTTCTGTCGGCTTTCTAGTTAGACGAGCGTTTGGTGAACTTTGTACAAGCGATCGCTGCAATTAGTACTAGTCGGATGGCAAGGAAAGCTCTACCCGAATAGGACTATAGATTTGCGTTCAGCGGCCCGCACCAAGCGTACGGCTGGCACTATAGTATGTACCAGACTGCGAAGGTGTTCTATGATCGTCCGCCAATTCCTGTTGTTATGTACGCTTTTTTCCCTTCCCTTGCGCACAATCTTTACCTGCGTCCTTCGACGTTTCAGGCAACGCCCGGACAGTTGATCCGGGTCGAGTACCACAACGGCGTCAGTTTTCCCCAGAGTGAAATCCCTGTGAACATCGATCGGCTGCGCGACATGTAACGGAAGAGTCCGTCCGGAGTCCAGCCCTTCACTAACCTACGTATTGAGGGAAAGGCTACCGTGGCCGTCGTTCCGGCTCCCAACGAGCGCGGCTCTTTTGTTCTAATCTCCCGCACTATTCCAAATTTCATTGAACTGGACTCGGCGAAGTTCGAAAAACACTCGACCGAAGAAGGGTTGGAGCAAGTTGTCGCCTGGCGGCGGGAACACGGCGAAGCTCAAAAGCCTGGCCGTGAGATTTATTCGAAAGTATGTTAAGGCGCTTGGCTTTATGGGCGCGTCTCAAGGCGGTTTTGACAAGCCTATAGGATTGACTCTCGAATCTGTCCCACTGGCCGACCCGTATCAACTGAAGACAGGAGAATCATTGCCGGTCCGAGTCCTGCTGCACGGTCAATCCAGGTGAGTAAGTCGCAAGCTCCTAAGGATAAATAATCTGGAGGTTGGGGAAGAATTTGGTCGGGGCGAGTGGATTCGAACCACCGACCTCCTGGTCCCGAACCAGGCGCTCTAGCCAGGCTGAGCCACGCCCCGAATATCTTTAGTCTATAAGGTTTGCAAGGAGATCGCAACCACTTTGCAGCCATTGCTACGGATTGATGCGTTTCAGTTCATCTTCCAGGCCGCTGCGGCCCTTTCTCCGGTAGATCTCGGCTAAGCGCTGCTGCTCGGGCGAGTTGGTGAGCGCCCGGCGCAAAAGCGGATCATTAGTGGCCGTCTCAATGTCACTTCGACTGGGTATCCAGAGCTTACCGTCGGCGAACTCCACATCGTTGACGAAGGCCAGCAGCGCTCCGATCATTAGAGGCTGGCCCGCGCCGCGCGAAAAACGCAGGGTGCCTGATTCGGTAATGGTGCCGGCTTCGACTCCATTAAGCTTCACTTGAGAAGGCACGGAACCGGCCATGAAGTCGCGTCCCTGCTCGTCCCGCACAATCCAACCCATATCCACGCCGCGCACGGGCCTTTGCGACATATTTTTCACCTCGATGCGAGGTGCCCGGACCTCATTCCCTGCCACTTGCGCTGCGCCGCTGGTGGCTTGCACGGGCGCGCTCGGAAAACTCATCGTTCCAACGGGAAGCGCCGATTCTCGCCGTACGCCTGTTGCGGCATCACGCAGAAGCTCAAATCCCAGTTGCGGCAAATGGAGATCTTGCGAGCCGAAATTGAGTTCCTCGCGGATACGAGGCCAGAGACCCGCTCTCAGTAATTCCGACAAGTAAAGCCGGTCCCGCCGCGCTTGCAGCTCATAGACCATTAGGGCGCGTCGTGAATGAAGCTGGTCCGGTCCATACGAGGAGAAATCCGCAAACAGAGCGCAGTCCAAAGATACCTGTACGACAGCGCCTTCGTTCTTGCCCAGACTGAACGGGCGCTGCAGCCGCAAATTGATGCTCACCGGAAAAAACTCGCCGGGACGCACTTGCAAGGAGGGCACCGTGACGGAGCCTTTGCCAGCGGGATTTAAATCTTGCGCCTCGACCCGGAGCGTTAATCCCGAAATGGTTTTCGATCCCGTGTTGCGCAGCAGCAAAGAGGCATGGAGATCGAGTCCCATGGAAGCGCCCAGGGGACGAACGGTGGTAGCCGGTCCCAAGCTGAAAGTTACTGGCAGTACCGGTGAGTCACGCGGAAAATCGACATCGAGCCAACGTCCACCCTCCGTATTCTGGGCAAACGCACCGAGCGCGAAACAGAACAGCAGCGCCGCGCCCGTTCTCTTACTGCTGACCATAGACGCCTGTAATCGTTACCTGCCCTGTTTCCTCATCCACATAACGGGCTTCAATCGCGGAAGCACCGGAAATAGAGACAACCGCCGATTTGGGGTGCATCAGCGATAAGGTTGCGCCCTGAGCCCGCACCGCCACGCTTTCCGGCGAGGACCGCAATACAGTACCGACGGTCGCGGTTTCCATGCCGGCCCAGTGCCGCAGAGAGAGGAGAAGATTGTCGGTTTCTTCTCGCGGAATGTGAGTCACCCAACCGGTCACGAATAAAGCTCCCAGGCCCAGGGCAAAAGCTGTGCGCCACCAAAACGCCCCACGACGCCTGACACCATCCACGCAGCGGGCGGCGGCTACACCGACCGCGATGTTGCCGATCATTTCCCCTTCGAGCCGCGACCAGTCGGCAATGGCTTCGAATCCGGTCAGGGTATTGGCTTCCGCTTCCTGCTTTAGCTGGGCCGTGGCGGCGCGGAAACGCTCCACCTGTCCGGCGCATTCTTCACAATGGCGGAGATGTTGCTTAATTTTCAGGCGCACAGCCCACGGCAAGTCACTTCGGGAGTACAGCGCAGCCAAACTGGCAGGCACGTGCTCTCGGCTGGTGTAAGGGGGAGCATTCATGATCTTTTCCTCCCGTCCAGATAGCGTTTGAACTTAATGCGCGCATTCGCAATATGGGACCGGACAGTCGCCATAGAGCAGTTCATTTGCGCCGCCACCTGATCGGCCGGCATGTCTTCTACGTCGCGCAACAACAACGCCGTGCGTTCGCGAGCGGTCAGTTCAGCCAAGCCGCCGTCAAGTTGCAGCTTGCGTTCTCCGCGTAGCAGCACCTGTTCCGGATCTTCCAGCCCAGAAGGCCGGGTCTCCATCAGATCGTGAATATCAGAAAAGACAAATTTTTTGTTTCTCCGCAGGAAATCAATCGCCGTATTGGCAGCAATCCGGGACAGCCAACTGGCGGCTTTCTCCAGATCTTTCAATTGCCCCTGCCGTTGCAAGGCTTTAATAAACGTTTCCTGCGTCAAATCCTGGGCGTCGTCGACGTTTCCCACAATACGGTAGATCAACAAAAAAATCCGGCGCAGATTTTGCTGAACAAACTGCGTCTGAATGTCCGGCTCGCCGTGCAATTGAAGGTCCGAAGCTGGACGGAAGCTTTCCCTCACCGGCTCCTCCACAACTTGGGGACAATAACAGACCTCACCCTCAACGACTGACTCCCGGAAGTTGCGTTGCGCCTGTTGCATTCTCCTCTCTTACTAAGACGAAAAGCTTCAGGAAACGTGCAGAACTGCCGAAGCATTGAAGTTATCTTAAGTGTATATGAGACCGGTTGCCGTTATTGGCATAGGCAAAACTGCGTTCGGCGCGTTCCCCGACCGCGATCTGCGTTCGCTTGCAGCCGAAGCGATTGAGCATGCTCTAACAGATGCGGGCATCTCCGCCCCGGCGGTTGAATCTTTTTACTTAGGCAATTTTGCTGGCCCCTCATTTGTCGGGCAGAACCATCTGGCCCCCTACATTGGAACGGCCGTCGGTTTTGAGAGCATTCCTTGTACTCGAATTGAGAACGCCTGCGCTTCGAGCGGCAGTGCGTTCTTTCATGCCTGGCAAAGCGTAGCTGCCGGTCTTTACGACACGGTTGTGGTGGCCGGCGTCGAAAAAATGACCTCGCAAAGCACCCCGCGCGTGACTGAAATCCTGGCGGGCGCCGGCGATATGTCCGGCGAAGGCAGAGCGGGCGCGACCTTTCCTGCTCTGTTTGCCATGATCGCCCGCCGTCACATGCACCAATACGGGACGACCCGCGAACAGTTGGCTGCAGTTGCGGTGAAAAATCATGCCAACGGCGCGAAGAATCCGCTGGCCCACATGCGTAAGGTTATTACGGTCGACCAGGCGCTGGGCGGCAAGCCGATTGCCGAACCCTTGACGGTTTATGACTGCTCTTTAATTAGTGACGGAGCGGCGGCGGTGGTGCTTGTTCCATTGCACAAGGCTAGCCGCTATAACAGCCGTTTTGCCCGTGTTTTGAGCGTAGCGCAAACCTCGGATCACGTGGCGCTCGATACGAAGGCGGATATTACCGAGTTCCCGGCCGTGAAATCCGCCGGGCAGAAAGCTTATGAGACCGCCGGGGTCGGACCTGGAGAGATCGACGTGGCGGAAGTACATGATTGTTTTACCATTGCCGAAATTGTGGCCAGCGAAGACTTGGGATTCGCCAACAAGGGCGAGGGCGGACCTTTCGCCGCAGCCGGATGCACGGCGATCAATGGGCGGATTCCGATTAATACGAGCGGCGGTTTGAAATCCAAAGGCCATCCGGTGGGCGCCACGGGAGTCGGCCAGATCTGCGATATCGTCATGCAACTGCGCGGCGATGCCGGGGAGCGGCAGGTCAGCCGTCATCGTACTGGTTTGGCGCAGAACTTGGGCGGATCAGGCGCCACTTGCGTGGTTTCAATCCTCGGCGCGGCTTAGTTATGAAGGGCATTGTTTACACGGAAACGGTTGTGCATGCTGCGCCTGCGCAGTATGCGGCGGATGCGCCTTACCAGCTTGCCATTGTCCATCTTGAAAATGGAGAACGGCGGACCGTGCGGATTCTAGGAAGGGAGACGGCGGACCGCGCTTGCGTCGGCGACCGCGTCGAGTTTGTCGAGGAGCGGGACGGCGTTTCCTATTTTCGAAAGACAGCCGCTTTATCGGAAGCAACCGAAATGCCCCGCCCGCTCGTCTAAATAAACTGGTTGCTCGGAGGTGCCTGTATGTTGGCTTGTTTCGCCAGGAATTTGCTCCTTTGCTTGTGTTTCGCTGTGACCCTCGCTGCGCAAGGAGCCGGGGTTGCTGGTTCCGGTCCAGCCGGTGGCCAGCTCGCACCGCCCGTGAGCAATACCCCGCCCGAGAAACGATGCGTTCTTGCCGGTCATGTGACTAATGCGCTCACGGGCGAGCCGGTCAAGAAAGCAAATTTAAGCCTGACGGTCAGCCGCCCTGGTGAGAGCGGGACCGCTATGATGTGGGTGAACGGCGCCCCGAATCAGCAAGGCTATTCGGCATCATCCGAAAACGACGGCACGTTTCGCATCGAAGGAATTGAGCCGGGTCAGTACAAGCTGTCGGGCAACAAATCCGGTTTTATCCATTCCAGTTACGGCGCGAAACGACCTAATCAACCCGGCACAACCTTGACGCTCAATCCCGGCCAGCAGTTGACCGATGTGACGTTGAGTCTTACTCCTCAGGCGGTTGTTACAGGCAAGGTAACCGACGAGGATGGTGATCCGATTTCGGGCGGGATGATTCAAGTGATCAAGCAAACCTGGATGCGAGGCAAGCCCCGTTACATGCCGGCGAATGGCGGACAGATTAACGATCTCGGCGAGTATCGTATTGCCAATCTGTCGCCGGGTAAGTATTATTTGTCAGCACAACAGTTCCCAAAGAGTTATGCGGGTATGCAGGAGCTGCCTCTAGCCCCCGGCAAGCCGGATATCCGTCCGGTTCGCACCTATTATCCCGGCACGACCGCGCTGCCTGGCGCGACGCCTATCGAAATCAAAGCGGGCCAGGATATGACGGGAATGGATATTCGCATGCAATCCGCGCAAACGTATCACATACGCGGCAAGGTGGTCGGCAACATCCCCGAGGGCTCCACGGAGCATGCTTCGATCAACGTCAGCCAACGCGATGAACAGTCTTTCGCCTTTTTTGGCGGCGCATCCAACATCAAGCCGGACGGCAGTTTTGATATCCCCGGCATTGCGCCCGGCTCTTATACGCTGAACTATTTCATCATGTCAGGCCGCATTCGCAGCGCCGGTCATCAGGATGTTGACGTCGGCGCGGGAGATGTCAACGGCGTGGTGCTCGCGCTCCAAACACCGGGTTCCATGCGTGGAGTAGTAAAGCTGGAAGGCACACCGCAAGCGAATGCTTCGACAGTCGATGTAGCCAACATTCATATCAGCCTCTCGCCTTCTGATTTTGCCAGGATGATGGGACCGCCGCCGAATGCAAAGGTAGCCAAAGACGGCAGCTTCACTTTGGACAATATCAGTCCCGGCAAATATTTTGTGCAGGCCAATGCTCCCAAGGGGACTTACTTGAAGTCGATTCGTTACGGGGCGAATGAAGTCTTAGGTAAGGAATTGGATTTGAGCGGCGGAGCAGGCGGCGAGATCGAGGTTGTGTACCGTTACGGTCCGGGAGAAGTGGATGGGACGATACAGCAGGCGCAGAACGGCACAAATACAACCCAAAGCGCGCCTTCGGCTCAAATTCTGCTGGTGCCGGATGTGCTGAACGCAGACGGTTCCGGCGTTCGTTTCGGCAACACGAACCTCGACGGAAGCTTCAGCATGACTGGAGTCCCGCCGGGACATTACCGCGCTTACGCCCTCGAAGCGATCGACTCCGAGCAGACTCAAAATCCCGATGTTCTCAAGCCGCTTGAGCAAAAAGGAACGGATGTAGAAGTGAAGGAGAATGAAAGAAAGCAGATTCAGCTTCCGTTTATCTCCTCCGACGAGCTTCAGCAGCTTTTCGCGCGCGCTGGTGTCACGGTGGAACAGTAACTGCTACCAGCGGAAAATTGCCGCTACTGGAGACCCGTTAGGCATCTTGCTGTTCGGCGCGACCAGTACGTTGCCAGCGTGCAGGATGGTTTGCACAGCCGCGTCGTTGACCAAATCCTGATCGCCTTTGCCTCCAATTGCCTGATTGGTAGCCTCATCAAACGTGCCGGTAGGCGTCAGCGAATCGGACACGATTAATGTCAGCACCCGTCCGTCGTGTGCTGCCGTGACAACATCCTTCAGCCGGTTTGATGCGCCACCGCCTACTTTATGGTCGTACTCGGCCAAGGCTTTATCCAGCTTGCTTTCATAGTCCTTCGTTAGGGCTTCGATAGCGCGCGCGTGCATCTCGCCCGCCTTGAGACCGTTGGGCGCGCCGTGCACGCTTTCTTCCGACAAGTGCGGATAAGAGTTGACTCGCCGGAACAGCGCAAGCTCGTAATCGACTCCGACCGGGACCACAGGTTCCGTTTTCCCGCGCAGAGCTTCAAATACGCCCAACCCGATTTGCTTGTAAAAGTGAGTTAGGTATTCATCCCGCGCCTCGGCATCCGTGCTGGTTCCCTGCATGATGCCTTTAGAGCTTCCTGATGACGGTCCCGGCGAAGCACGGTTTTTATCGTTATGGTCCGGCTTCTGCATGTCCTGGTAATCACCAAAGCTGGTCTTCACTCCCCCACCGAGAGGGACTTCTTCAGAGCTGGTTAGCGTGCAGCGAAGCATCCGGACATCGTTCTGGCTCAGCGCCAAAATATAAAACAGCTTATCTTTCGTCAGTTCCGGCAGCAACGGCCGGATATAAAACTCCGGGCCAGTTTCAGCCCGGCTTGCGGTTTCATCCTGCAAGAAGACAATTTGAAAGATGTCCTTGGACCGGAAAACCGCAATCGACTTGCCCTTCCCTTCCACGCTGTCAATAATTCCGTCCCAATCCGACACGGATCGGAGCAACTCTTGTCCTTCCGCTCCCCACTTCTCGATACGGCCCTGAAGCTCGCCCAGCACCTCTTTCCAGTGCAGCGCATTTGTTTTTGCGCCTTGCGCGGCGGGCGCGGTACTTAGTGACATGTAAATGCTTAAACAAGGCCCTTCACTCCCCAGCATCGGTTTTAAATCTTTCAACGTCTGGAGTTCGGCCAACTCTGCCTTTACTGTATCCATACACTTAAAGACCAACGCGCTTCCATCCCGTTACGGGTGTCTTGAATCTACTTTGTATTCCAATAGGCGCGATGGCCGATGTAATCCGGATCAGGAAGATTTGCTAGGATCACGCGCCGCAGCTTTAAAATATCCACCTCGCCCTGTTCCTGATACAGAACTTTTCCATCCGGCGATAACAGGACGGTGTAGGGCACGCCCGCTTCCCATTTAGGATCGAAAGCGGCCTGCATAGCATACGTGTCATCTGATCCGAATAGCAGATTGCGGCTGGAGGCGTGTTGCTTCTGCAGCGCCTTCAGGACTCCGGCTTTCTCGTCAGGCATGTTGCTGGAAACCATCACCATATCGAAGTCACGCAGGCGGTACATGCGATAAGTGTTCTCCAGCTCTGGAAATTCATGAACACAGGGGCCGCACCATGTCGCCCAGAAATTGACAAGCAGGACCTTGCCGGTCGGATTGGAGCGCAACTTTTTGAGATCATCTGCTGTAGCAAGCTCCAGGTTGACGGGCTCCGCTTCAATTTTCCTGTCCGCTTCCGCGCGTCCGGCTTGTTTGGAAATCCACTTTGTTGAGCATCCAAACACACCAGTGTGCGCCACTGGAACAGGCTTTCCCGCCAACAGCGCATCAATCGCATTTCGGGCGTCCTGCGTTTTCACGAGCGACTCGCGCTGGCTGTTATCAACACGGCCTTCATAGCGAAGCTTTCGCTCACTGTCAAAAATAAACACGTGGGGCGTCGCTTTAGGGCCATAAGCGTTGGCTGCCGTTTGTGTGTCTCCGTCGTAAAGATAAGGAAGGTTGAAATGGCGGTAAGCGGCCCGAATCTTCATGTCATCGAAGCTATCGCTGACATCGGTATAGCCTAGTTCGTCGAGCCGAATCGCAGTGGGATTATTAGGCTGGATGGCGACCAGCGAGACGCCTTTGCCGTTGTAATCGTCTGCCAACTTTTTGATGCGACTCTCATAAAGTTGCGCCGTGGGGCAGTGATTACAGGTAAAGACGATAACGAGAACTTTGGCCGAGGAGTAATCACTTAGTTTGTGAGTTTTCCCGTCGATGCCCAATAGTGAGAAGTCAGGAGCAGGCGAACCAAGAGGGAGAGTTGTGTGAGCCTCGTCGGCGAAAACATTCCCGATCAGAAGCAAGACCGCCAAAAAACGCCACATATTCAAACCTCCTCAGTATGGAGTCGCTTCTTCCATACTGTAACAATGGTGGTGTGGACGAAACATCCAAAACTGAAGCAACTGAAGGAATCAGCGAAGATTTACAAACAAACCCGGCTTCCACTTCCTCACCAGAAATAAATCTTGCTGATGCCATTCAACGCCGTTTTGCACCTTTGGGTGGAATAGAACTTACACTACCGTCTCGTGAGACTGTGTGCCAGTCTCCTGAGTTCGAGTAGCTGTTCCAGTATTGACCACTACTTCACAAATCCTAGCTGCTTCAGGTCCGGCGCGGGTAAGGGAGCGTTGAATTGAGTCTGCGGAAAAGTTTTTTTCACTTGACCATCGACTAGCGCCACACCATAAGGTGGATCGACGAACGGGAAGGCTTTCCGCAGTTTGGCGGTTTCCAGACTGGTTCCCGCTTTCAGCTTTGTGTCCCGTAGAAAATCGGCGGCGAATCTTGGGTCGTTCGTGGGTATCGCGACAATCCGCGTGTCGTCCCAATTAAGCTTAGACATAAACTTTGAGGCCGCATCGCAATGCGAGCAATAAGGGTCATAGAAGAAAAGAAAAACCTTGCCGTTCGTCAGGTCCGCTGGTTTTCCGTCCACGACCACGGGATTAGGCACTTGCACATTGTGCCGCGCCGCCGCGTTTACGCCGAAGCTGATGCCAGCCAGGAAAACGAGCGCGCTGAAAGCAATGGGAGGCACGCGGAAATTTGTGACCTTTCGCGACCAAGCCCAGGCCACAATGCCCAACAACAGCATAATGCCGTCACTGACGAAAAACCCTGGACCAACTGATCGCTTGATAATCGGAAAACAACTGCACTCATGTCCGACGAGTTTGTTGTAATAGAACGCAATCCAGCCGATAAAGAAGAGCAGCAGCGCCGAACCTAGCAATCCGCCCCATTTCCGATAACGTGGCGCGAGCAGCAGAAATGCCGCAAACAATTCCACCGTTCCCAAAGCTGCCGCGCCGATCGTGCCAAAGCCGGCGGGCACCTGCGCCTGTTCTAAAAGCTCTCCGGTCTGGAATGGCTGCAACACCTTCCAGCCCCCGGAAACAAGAAAAATAATAGCCAGAGCAACGGCCGCTATCGCAGCAATTGTCCGCTTCCAGTTCGCCTCCATATTTCTTCCATTGTATTCTGAACTCTTGTTCTGCAAATTAATTGCCACCGTTGCGCTCGGAGCCTCCGCCACTTTGCTTTCCCTTTCGCCGAACGGCACAAACCTCGATTCCGAAGTCGAAAAGATCAGAAAGTCCGCCATCCTGATCGACACGCATAACGATATTCCCAGTTTCACGGTCAACGGCGCTGATATTGCGAACGCTCCCAAGAATCACACGGATATTCCGCGCTTGCGGCAAGGCGGCGTCGGGGCCGTTTTCTTTTCCGTGTATGTAGCCGCTACTTATGTGGAGGGCAATCACTCCGCCAATCGCGCTCTCCAGATGATCGACACGGTGCAGCACGACATTATTGACCGTTACCCGAATGAATTCATGCAGGCTTTTACCGCTGCCGATATTGAACGCGCGCATCGGGAGGGTAAGATCGCGGCGCTTATGGGCATGGAAGGAGGACATGCCATTGAGGATAGCCCGCGCCTGCTCCGTGACTACTATCGACTGGGCATCCGGTATATGACCCTGACGCACTGGAACACGAATAGCTGGGCGGATTCTTCCGGCGATATTAATAACGACAAAGTTCAGCATCACAACGGGCTCACGCAGTTGGGCAAGGACATTGTTCACGAGATGAACCGGCTCGGCATGATGGTGGATATCTCGCATGTGGCCGACAAGACTTTCTATGATGCCCTCGAAACCAGCCAAGCACCTATTATTGCGTCTCATTCTTCCTGCCGCGCGGTAACAAATGCGCCGCGTAACATGACCGATGACATGATCCGGGCGCTCGCGAAGAAAGGCGGCGTGATTCAGATCAACATCAACTGCGGTTTCATCTCGCAAAAAGCAGCGGACGCGCCTAAAGACGCTCCGGTACGCGCCACGCTCGACGACGTCGTTGCCCATATTGACCACGTGCGTCAAGTGG
>JAFAZU010000004.1 GCA_019239585.1 Acidobacteriaceae bacterium | reverse complement strand
GAACAGAAAAAAGAAACAGAAAGCGGCTAGTATATTACCCAGTGCATAACCCTGTTGCAACAGTCCGGAAAGCACGCCGCGCCACTTCACAGGAACCTTTTCCATCGCGAGCGACGCGCCTACTCCCCACTCGCCGCCCATGCCGATCCCAAAGAGCGCTCGCAGAATGAGAAAACTGGTGAAGTTCGGCGCAAAACCGGTAAGGACCTCAACGATTGAATAAAAAATTAGATCAATCATCAACGGCAAGCGCCGCCCATACCGGTCCGCCATGAGCCCAAAGATAAACGCCCCGACAGGCCGAAACGCCAGCGTCAACGTAAGCGAAAAGGAAACGGCCTTGTCCGATTGCCCGAACTCCTTACCGATAGCTGTCAGGCAGTAGACAACCAGAAAGAAGTCGAATGCGTCAAGCGTCCAACCGAGAAACCCAGCCAGCAACGCGCTCCAGGCATCGCCTGTTGAGATGAAAATTTGAGTTTTAGTTTCCGGCAAGGACTGTGCTCTTAGCGGTGAGATTGTGCGCTGGCTGCCTGGTTCGGCTCCCATAAAGTCTCGGAAGCGCCCAGGACGTGATTAACCCAGCGGCTCCAGACAAAGAAGGCATCACTCAACCGGTTCAGGTATTGAATCGCTTCCGGTGGCACCTGCTGTCCGGCTCCGAGTCGCACGAGCAGCCGTTCACCCCGACGGCACACCGTACGACAGATGTGCAGTTCCGCATCTAACCTGCTTCCTCCAGGCAATACGAAGGACCGCAGCGGCTGGAGATCCTCATTGGCACGATCAATTTCCCGCTCCAGTTGTTCAATTTCCGTTTGGGTTATACGTGCCTGTTTGGGATGTACATCTTCGGGAAGGGTGGCCAGAATCGAGCCGAGATTGAACAATTCATGTTGGACACGTTTCAAGGTAGAGGCAAACTTAAGCAGCCGGCTCTCCCGCGCGCCCTCTTGCTCAGCCGTGACACGAGCTGCCCCAATAAATGCGTTCAGCTCATCCACTGTGCCATAACACTCAATTCGAAGATCATCCTTGGAAAGCACCTGGCCGCCAGCGAGCTGCGTCTGCCCCGTATCACCTCTGCGCGTGTAGATGCGGTTTAGCGCAATTCGAGGCTCATTGAAGGTCTGTTCGCTCATCTTCTCCCTAGAATTTGAGTGTATGCGACGACGTTCTGGCGCGCTATATGCTACAAGCATCCAGCCAAATTGTAAGGCTACAGGCGATTGTAAAGGATTAATCCTCATCACTTTGATGCTGTGAGGCCAGGCGCTGAATTACGCTCATGTCTTCGAGCGTTGTTATATCGCCGGTAACGCCGTGAGAAGTGACCAACTCGCGCAGGAGCCGGCGCATAATCTTGCCGCTCCGGGTTTTAGGAAGAGCGTCGGTGAAGCGAATCTCCTCAGGCCGCGCAAAAGGTCCGATTTCACGGCCCACCCATTGCCGCAGTTCTTGACCAAGGGCCTCGACGTTCCAATCACCTTGTTTCAGGGTGACGAACGCGCATACCGCTTGTCCTGTAATCTCATGCGGTTTAGCAACCACCGCTGCTTCCGCAACCGCGGGATGATGAACCAGCGACGATTCAATCTCCATCGTGCTCAGGCGATGGCCGCTAACGTTCATGACATCGTCAATACGACCTAAGATCCAGTAATAACCATCATCGTCCCGCCGCGCTGCGTCGCCAGTGAAGTAGGAATTCGGAAAACGCGACCAGTACTGCTCCTGAAAGCGCTTCGGGTCTCCCCAAACATTCCGTGCCATGCTGGGCCAGGGTTCGCGAATTACCAGAAAACCTTCCTGGTTGTTACCGAGGACATTGCCGTTTGTGTCAACAATATCGACAATCGTTCCGGGCAGCGGCAAGGTCGCCGAGCCTGGTTTTAACGGCATTGCTCCGGGCATGGGCGCAATCATAATCGCGCCGGTTTCCGTTTGCCACCAGGTGTCTACAATCGGACAGCGCTCTTTCCCAATAACCCGGTAATACCAGTCCCAGGCTGCGGGATTGATCGGCTCTCCCACCGATCCCAGCAGCCGAAGGCTCGAAAGATCGTGCGCATTGGGCCACTTGTCGCCTTGCCGGACTAAAGCGCGGATCGCTGTCGGTGAAGTGTAGAAAATAGTGACGCGATACTTTTCCACAATCTGCCAAAAACGGTCGTATGCCGGATAATCCGGCGCGCCCTCATACATGACAACCGTTGCTCCGGCAGTTAGCGGGCCGTACACGATATAGCTATGTCCGGTTACCCAGCCGATATCGGCGGTACACCAGAAAATGTCATCCTCCCGCAAATCGAAAACCCATTTCATCGTGATGGCGGTCTGCAGAAGATAGCCTGCGGTCGTGTGCAGAATGCCCTTGGGTTTCCCCGTAGTGCCGGATGTATAAAGCACAAAAAGCGGATGCTCCGGGTCAAGATGCTGCACCTCGCCGCTCTCCGCAATCGCTTTCAAAGCAGGCGTACTATCTAGGTTTTCCTCGTGTTCATGCCACCAATAGTCTCGTCCTGTCATCATGTTTACGTCCGAGCCGGTGCGCTTGTAAACCATAACAGTTCTAACAGATGGGCACTCTTCCAGAGCTTTGTCAACAGCGTCCTTGAGCCGCACTTCTTTCCCGCGCCGCCATCCCCCATCCGCAGTGATCACGAGCGACGCTCCTAAATCCTGGATGCGCGTCTTCAAAGCTTCTGATGAAAATCCTCCAAACACTACACTGTGCGTGATCCCCATTCGCGCGCAGGTAAGAACCGCAATGGCCAGTTCCGGAATCATGGGCATGTAGATGACTGCCCGCTCTCCGGTTTTGCTCTTCAAGCGCATTAGAATCGTGGCAAAACGATTGATGAGCTTGTATAAGTCTTCGTAAGTGAGTACGCGCGAGTCGCCCGGTTCCCCTTCCCAGATGATGGCCGGTTTAGTCCGGCGCTCAGTTCTTAGATGGCGGTCCACGCAGTTGTAACAAGCATTGATTTTTCCGCCCGGAAACCACTTAGCGGATGGCGGGTCCCAGTCCAAAGTCTTTAGAAAAGGGCGGAACCAGGTAAGCTCCGTGGCAGCCAGATCACCCCAGAAAGCTTCCGGGTTGGTCTTGGCCCGCTCATACAAGGCCCGGTATTCTTCGGTGCTTTTCACATGGGCGCGGGAGCTGAATTCGGAAGGAGGCGCGTAAGTTTTAGAATCACTCATAGCGAGTCGTCGTTCAGCGGCCAGTGTAACGCAGCGCGAGCAATTAAAATGAGGAAGAGATGAGTATCGGCCGTTTTCTGATCTTCTCAGGCTTAGCGCTGGCCTGCCTGGGCGGTCTAGTGCTCATTATCGACAGGCTGGGTCTG
>JAFAZU010000737.1 GCA_019239585.1 Acidobacteriaceae bacterium | reverse complement strand
GATGCGGCGCGGCAATAGACCTTTTACTAGTTTGCTGACTCGATAATGGCGGTCGAGAAAGATCACGTCAATGATTGTTTTCATGCCGAAGGTATGGACAGCTTCGCAGGGAGCGATCCAGAGCCCCCCTTCCGGTTCTATCCATTCCTTTCCGAGAAGACCCCGACGGCGGGCTCGACTTGTGCCGGCGACGGATACCCGAGTGGCGAGATTTCGACCACGGTTCTGGTTAAAAACCGTACAGGTCGCCAGAAGTGCTTCGGTTTGTTCCTTCATGAGAAGACTCGAAAAGATTTCGAGCTTTCAGAAAGTGGTGCGTTGGCGGGGGCGAAAGTCTCAGGCCGGGCGGGTCATTTCTTCGGGTTTGACGTGTTGGTCGAATTGCTCTCCGGTTAAGAAGCCTAGCTTGATAGCGGCCTCTCGCAGGCTGGAGCCGTCCACATGGGCAGTGTGGGCGATCTTGGCGGATTTATCGTAGCCGACGATAGGGCTTAGGGCAGTTACCAGCATCAGCGAGTTGGCAACTTGGCGCTCTACTTGTTTCCGATTTACTTCAATGCCGACCGCGCAGTGTTCCGTGAAACTCCGGCAAGTGTCGCCGAGTATGCGCACGGAATGAAGGAAGTTGTAGATGATCACTGGTTTGAAGACGTTCAGTTCGAAATTGCCTTGAGAACCGGCGAAACCGATGGCGGCATCGTTGCCGAAGACCTGGATGGCGACCATGGTCATGGCTTCGCATTGAGTCGGATTGACTTTGCCGGGCATGATGGAGGAGCCGGGTTCATTTTCCGGAATGGTCAGCTCTCCAAGTCCGCAGCGGGGGCCGGAGGCCAGCCAACGAACGTCATTCGCAATCTTCATGAGCGAGGACGCCAGTGTCTTCAACGAGCCGCTGGCGGCAACCAGCTCGTCGTGCGCGGAAAGAGCGGCAAATTTATTGGGATGGGAGCGGAATGGCAAGCCGGTTAGCTCCGCGATTTTGGTGGCGGCACGTTCGGCAAATTCAGGGTGAGCGTTCAGGCCGGTTCCTACAGCGGTTCCGCCAATAGCCAGGTCGTAGAGCCCGGTGAGGGTTTCGCGCAGGCGCTGAAGGTCCCGATCCAGCAGCGATACCCAGCCTGAGATTTCCTGGCCGACAGTAATAGGGGTGGCGTCCTGCAAATGTGTGCGGCCGATTTTGACAACATCAGCGAATTGACACGCTTTTTCATCGAGGGCGACCCGCATCTCTTCGACGGCCGGAATGAGCTTGCGCTGTACTTGCTCTGCGGCAGCAATGTGCATCGCGGTGGGAAACGTGTCGTTGGACGATTGCGACATGTTGACGTGGTCGTTGGGATGAATCGGCTTTTTGCTTCCCATGACTCCGCCCGCCAGTTCAATGGCGCGATTGGAGATGACCTCGTTGACGTTCATATTGGTTTGGGTTCCGCTGCCGGTTTGCCAGATGTTCAAGGGAAATTCGGCATTTAATTGGCCGGAGATGACTTCGTCGGAGGCTTTTGTAATGAGGTTTGTTTTTTCTTCGTCCAGCTTGCCTAAATCATGATTGACGAGGGCGGCGGCTTTTTTTAAGACTCCGAAGGCCTGGATCAGTTCCGGCGGCATAGGTTCGTCGCCAATATCGAAGTGGATCAGAGAGCGTTGGGTCTGCGCCCCCCAATAGTGGTTGGAAGGTACCTCAATCGGTCCCATGCTATCTGATTCCGTTCGTGTGGGAGAATCCATACTTTTATTGTGTAACGCTCAGGAAAAAAACTGCGCCAAGAGACAATAAGCTTTCACATGCGCACCGCAACTTTTGCTTTATCCGCTGTTTTTCTCTTTACCTCGATTGGGCTTGGGGACGAGGCTTATCGTCAGCCGCCGCCGGACGTGCTGCGTATTTTGAACGCGCCAGCAACGCCCGAAGCGGTCGTGAGTCCTTCCGGCACGGAAACCTTGCTGGTGGAGCGGATTCTTTATCCGCCAGTGGCGGAACTAGCGCGTCCGATGTTACGGATTGCCGGTCTGCGGATCGATCCCGGCAATAACGGCCCGCATAACACTCTCGTTTACCGGTCTATCGTTTTGCAGCACTTGGACGGGAATGTGACGGCGGTGAAGACGGCGTTGCCTCCGAATGCGGAAGTGATGCTGCCGGTATGGAGTCCGGACGGAAAGCGCTTCGCGTTTGCAAACGTGACGCATGATGCCGTGGAGTTGTGGATTGGTGAGGGCGGGACGGGACAGATCCGTCAAGTCCCGGGTATTCGCGTCAATGCGGCGCTTACTTCTAATGCAACTCCTTTCAGCGCGGGCAGAACAGCTTTTCAATGGATGCCGGATGGCCGCAGTCTTCTGGTCCAAACGGTGCCGGACGGACGCGGCGCTCCCCCGCAAGAGACAGCTGTCCCGCCAGGTCCGCATACACAGGAGAGTTTCGGCAAGTCTGGTCCAGCTCCGACGTATGAGGATCTGTTGAAAAACTCACATGATGAGGATTTGTTTGACTACTACGCGACTTCTCAATTAGTTTTGGTGGATTGCGTCAGCAATAGCGTCAAGCCGTACGGCAAGGCGGCTATCTTTGCAAGCGTAGAGCCTTCACCGAATGGACAGGATGTGCTGGTGGCTCGCATTCATAAGCCGTACTCTTACTTTCACCCGTTTGAGGCGTTTCCAAAAGAGGTGGAGGTTTGGGATCGCTCGGCGCAGACTGTTTACAAAGTGGCTTCCTTGCCTCTGGCGGATCGGGTTCCAATTGAGGGAGTGCCGACCGGTCCGCGAAACTATCACTGGATTCCCACAGAACCGGCCGCTGTGTATTGGGTGGAAGCTATGGACGGCGGCAATCCGAAAGAGAAGGTCCCACATCGAGACCGTATTTTAATTGCTTCGCTGCCGGTCGGCTCGGCGGG
>JAFAZU010000650.1 GCA_019239585.1 Acidobacteriaceae bacterium | reverse complement strand
CTCAAGCGAATCATTGAATTCAGTCAAGAGCATGTACGAGGTCCCAGGCGCTGCATTTCTGGAATACAAATCCGACGTGCCGCATGGTGCAATTGCCAGTGTCTGGTACAACTCCAAAGCCGTAGGTGGATTGCGGCGTATGCACATTTATACGCCTCCTGAATACGAATATAGTAATCAACACTATCCCGTGCTGTACCTGCTACACGGAGGCGGCGACACGGATGATTCTTGGCCGACGATCGGCCGTGCCGGTGCTATTTTGGACAACCTCCTGGCAGCGCACCAAGCTGTCCCCATGATCATCGTCATGCCGGCCGGGCATATCTCACGTGATTTTCAGTTGCGCACTGGGCAGAACACGATGGGCCATGACAAATTCAACGAGGATTTGGTCGGCAGCGTAATTCCGTATATTGACAAAAATTACCGTACCCATGACGACCGCGAGCACCGGGCGCTAGCGGGTCTTTCGATGGGCGGTCTCCAGACGCTCACGGTCTCGTTGACCCATTCGGATCTGTTTTCTTCTATCGGCGTTTTTAGTTCCGGCTGGTTTCCCCAAATGAGAGAGCAGGAAGAGAAGACGGATCTTGCTCAGTACAAGGCTAACGGCAAACCTTACAAACTCTACTGGGTGGGCGTGGGCAAATATGACATCGCAAATACGAACAGTGCAGCCAGTGTGGAACTGCTTAAAAAGTATGGAATCACTCCGGTAACACACGAAAGTGAAGGATTTCATGCCTGGAATAATTGGCGCGACTATTTGCGCATCTTCGCGCCACAACTCTTCCATTGACTGTATACATCGAGTGGGAATGAACAGCTACGGTTGCGGTACCGCGCACACAAAGTGCAAGATGGCCCTGCATGTCTGCGTCATCGCTGCCTCGGGCGGCAAAAGAGCGTTATCTTTGTTTTCATACCAATTGGCCATCAAGGGGCAACAGGAGCAGACTAGAGCCAGCCTTTGGAGGGGTGGCCTAGGCGTAACATCATGATGGCGCATCATACCGTGTGAACGAGTTGCTGTCTCAAGAATTATTGCTCAATAACACATCTCTGCTTACGGCTGCAACCCCCTACTCTGGTAAGGAGTAGCAGATAAGCATCCTTTATGAAACACTGGCCAGAGACCGGGGCTGAGCGCGTTTAACGCGTGGTTAATTCAATAAACAATCAAAGTAAGAGCTTACATGGTAGGGCCGAATGACTGAAAGGACATCGCGGGCTCCGGGACCGAAAAGCAAATCCCTTGTTGCAAATAAAAGAGCTGTTCGTAGCCCCGGTTTCCCAATCCGGTATGTTGGTCAATCCTGGTGAACAGTAGCGCTATGGTAGTTTGTAAACATTAGTGCTATGGCTACTTTGTGGGTAGTACTATGCTAGTTCACTCTGGAACTTTCCTCAGTTGATAGATCATGTTTTATGCTTTAAAAAGTTTAAAGAGACTGGCTGCCAGTATCCTGTTTGTGACTACGGCGACTGCGGTCCCACCCCTTCCAGACGGCCCTTACACGATTGTCAACCAACGATCCTCCTTGCTTTTGGATCTTCCGACAAAGTCTAGCTCTTCCGGCACACAGGATCTAGATTCCGAGCTGTCTAGTGGAGCCGCCATCATCACCGGCCCCCCAACGATGAATTGAATCAAAGAGGGGTGATTCAGAGCATGATCCTGGCACCCGCCACGGCCAACACGGGTCCTGTGGTGCAGAGTCTGACGTTGGTCTCCACATTGAACAACCTTCCGGTTTCTGGATACGATCCCATTCTTCCCGGCGCCGCGCTCAACTTGTCGGCTCTTCCTTCTGGCTTGACGATCAAGGCGAATGTCTCCGGTACCAATAGCATTTTGTTTTCCTTGGATGGTGCAACACACCTCGATCCCCAAGGACCGCCGTTGAGTCTCTGTGGCGACAATGATGCCGCACAGACCTATAAAGCTTGTTCCAATTTGACCATTGGAACGCATACCTTGACAGCCATTCCCTATAGCAGCACGAACGGCACGGGTAGCGCGGGAGACACCTACACGCTCCAGTTTAATGTGACCAGCCAAGCGTCAGGAAATCCACCCGCTCGTGCTCTGTATGCCGTCAATCAGGAGGCCTCTGTCCGAGGAAGCATCTCGGTGTACGATATTGATGCTGGTCATAAGCTCTTCAAAACAATTGCTACGGTGAGCGGTGTGGGTGAGGTTCGGGGTGTCGCCGCCAATGCCATGACGGGAAAACTCTATGTGTCCTACAATCAATCCAACACAGGTGCCGGATACGTTTACTCTCTTGATCTCAAAACAGATACAATTCTCTGGAATCGAGCCATTCCACCGGATGTGGATCGATTGGCAGTGAGTCCCGATGGGAAGACCCTGTATGTTCCGACAGGAGAGTACACGAACTGCAACTTCATCAATGTTCTCGACGCAGCGACGGGCGATCTCATTCGGACCGTTCAGCTATCGAATCATTCACACGATGCCCAGTACCCCTTATCGGGACCACTCTTCCAGATCACGCATGCCACCGACGGGAGCGGTCAGTACATGTACATAATGGACCCGACCACCTACGCCGTTTCCTCGGTCGGTCCCTATCTAGGCGTCCTGGGTCCGTTTGCCGTTGACAGCAAGAGTCATTACGTGGTCAATAACATCAACGGTGTGTGGGGGATGCAAGTAGCAAATCTGAGCACTAACCAGATCGTGACAGCCATGATTCCCAATCCTCCAGAGGGAAATCCGGGACTCTTGCATGGAATTGGGTGGACTCCCGATCAAACTGAAGTTTGGATGAACGGAAACGATACCTATGTTTATGTCTGGGACATGTTGAATCCGATGGCCCCGGTCTTTAAACAGACGTTAACTCTACCGTCGAGTTCGTCTCATCCGCATTGGTTAACGTTTGACATCAAGGGTGATTATGGCTACGTGTCACCGGGCAAGAACAGTGCCAGCGCGACGCAGATCTTTATGGTAAGCACGCATACTTCAGCTGGTCTCATTGGATCATCTGAAGATCTGCTGGAGATTGATTTCGACTTGAATGGGAACATCACGCAAGTAGGTGACCAATACGGGATCGGTAGAGCATTGGGTTATTAGCGGCACCTCGAACACGACCAAGGAGGAACAAGAGACTGGAGTAAATCGGGGGCTGAGCGCGTTCAACGCGTGCAAGCGGTCTGGCTGCGGGGCGCGCTCGGTCTGAGCGCGCCCCAGATTGCCCAAGCTCTGGGCTGGCACCGAGCCAAGCGCTTGCAGCTGCCCGCCAACCTGCGGCTGATTCCAGTGCCGCCCTGGAGTCCGCAACGGAACCCGGTCGAGCCTCTCTGGGATGAAGTACGGGAGAAATAGTTTGCCAATCGAGTGTTTGGCAGTATGAAAGCGCTGGAGGATTAACTCGTAGCGGCTCTCACGACCTTGGAAGCTGATCCGCAAGGGATAGCGTCCCTCACCGGCTTTGATTGGATCAGGAGTATTACCTTGAATGCGCATTAGTATCAGCTGGTCTTGTCGGCTGTTGATCAGACCACTTTCCAGTAAAACGTATAACGTTCCCCGGCACCAATGGAATGGAACGGAACGAGCGACCAGCGGCTCTCCGATCGGGCCCCTTCGAACTGCAAGTGCTCTTCGGAGACGCGCTTCCAGCTTTCGGGAGCTTTGTCGTTCGCGTGCAGGGTGGGGGCCGTTGCCGGGCCTTGCTTCTTGAAGTCGGGTCCCTGTCGGCCCACAACAAAGCTTTCCGGCACTTTCGTTGCGCTGATACGAGCTGCTAAGACGAGCGGGCCATAGAGAAACGCCTGCAGCTTGGGGTCATCCGGCATGCGCTCGACCTGCACCTGCATCGGAAAAGTGACCCGCACCACATCGCCGGAATGCCACCTGCGTTGGAGGACCAGATAACTGCCGCCGGCGGCAGAGACTTCTGACTCTTTGTCGTTAATGAATACGCTCGCTTGTGTCTGCACCCAACTCGGTATGCGGATGTGGAGGGTAAACGTTGGCGGCGTCTGTCCCTCGATTTCGATGTGCGTCTCCGGCCTTACAGGAAATTGATTGGTTTGCCTGATGCGAATGCCACGCTCCGCCCAGTTCAGCTCTGACGGAATCAACAGGTTGACATACAGCGAGTCTTTCCCGTCCGTAAAGTAGATACTGTCTGCCAGCTTCGAGTACTCTTCTACTCCGGTTCCCGTGCAGCACCAAAACGAGCCATCCTCGGTCGCAAACGTCCGCCACGAGCCGGGAACCACTCCCAAGTAGTATTGGGTGTGTCCGTTGCTTGTGTCGATCGTGCCCAGCCGATGGTTGTACAGAATACGCTCGTAGTAATCGAACAGTCGCGGGTCGCCGGACCAGGTATAAAGCTTGCGCGTCAGCTTCAGCATGTTGTACACGCAGCAACATTCGTTGCTGTCCGTGCCCCGTGTTAACTCCTCGGCGAGATGGTTGGGGTCCGTCAGCCAGCCTTCATTGTTACTGGTTCCCCCCGTCACATACGTGCGGGTTTCGGCTACTTCGGTCCAGAAGGCGTCCGCGACTTCGTAGAAACGCCGGTCGGAACTCAGCTCATAGCGCCGCGCCGCGCCGATCACCTGCGGGATATGAGTATTGGTATGCAGGCCTCTCAGGCGATCCTGGCGCAGTGCCAGAGGATTAAAAAAGCGCTTCTTGGTAAATCGATCGCCCACAGACGCATACTGCGGGTTGGCCGTGAATGCCGATAAGTTATATAACGCCTCATTCATCCCGCCGAACTCTTCATCAAGAACCATCTGCATGTGTTCCGGAGAGACGGCGGCTGTCCATTGATCCACCCACCGGGCCATGCCTTCCGCCACTGTGAGGGCTTGTGCATTTCCGCAATGTTCATGCACGTCCAGCATTCCGGCCAGGATCTTGTGATACGTGTAGAAAGGAGCCCAAACGTGCTTGCGGTTGTTGAGGCGCGTGAACAGTTCCACCGGAAACGCGCTGAGATATCCTCCCCCCAGACGTTCCTGGCATTTCGCCAACTCGCCTACCATGTATTGCGCCTTGGATTTCAGTTCCGCATCGCCCGTGGCGGCGTGCATTAAAGCACAAGCAGAGAGATAGTGGCCGACGAAATGTCCACGCAGTTCGCAATCGGGTTTCTCCCACCCGCCCAGGGGTTCGGCGGAGGAGGGCAAGCCTGCATTGACACGAAAATTGTGAAGCAGCCGGTCAGCCGAGTACCGGTGCAGCAAGGACCGGTTCGCTTCCTGCGCGTCCAGGAACGCACTGGGCAACAAGCGAACCTGCGTGAGCGCAAATGGCTTTACACGTAAGGGGGCCTCTTGTCTCGTAAACTGAATCGGCGCGTCAAAAGGCGGAGAACTCGGAACCGTACCGGCTTGCTCCTCCGGCGCACTCGGGTCACCGGGGACTGACGCTTGTGTAATTGGTTTCTTGTCAGCGGCTACCGCTAGCGCGCCGGACGTCGATACAACTGTGGCGGCCAGAAAGCGCCGTCTTCCGACTTTTGTTTTAAGCGATGTCTTCATACTTTTAGCATCCTCCCGGAAAGCAAAGATTCTGGCTGAAAAACTTCATCACGTGATTCTGAAACCGGTCCGCCACCCGGCTGGTGTGCGTTCCCGCATACACTGCGAAGCTGTGTGTAATTCCATACTTGTTCAGAACCTCATGCAGTTTGCCGGTATCAATGCGTAAGCCGTCCTGGTCGCCTACATCGATCGCAATGGCGCGATACTGGCGCAAATGATCAATATACTGGTCCGCGAAAGCCAGAGGCGCATTGGCCGTCCATTTTGCCAGGACCTCGGGCTGAGGTACGCCGTCTTTCATGGGCAGGTCCAGGTAAAGTGGTGGATTCTTAGGATCGGGTGACCAGGCGGCTGCAGACGCCAGTTGAGCGCGCAACATAAAGGGCAGCTTGGCCGAATCCTCCGCCGTTTTGACGGCTTCGAGCGCTTTTTCATTGTCGGGGTTTGCCGGTCTGGACGGTCGCGGGGACAAACAGCACGGACTCATAATATAAAGACTGCCGAAAACGTCAGGGTGCTTCATCCCGATGCGGGTGGCGCCGTACCCGCCCATGGAGTGGCCGACTAAGCCTCGGCTCTTCTGATCGGCCACCGTGCGGTAGTGCGCGTCGATATAGGCCACCACGTCGTGCGCAATGAACTCCTCGAAATCTCCCGTGGTGACCGAACTCGAATACATGGAGCCGTTATGCACCGTCTTGGAATCGGGCAGCACGACGATCATCTCTTTCGCGCCTTGGGCGAACGCTCCCTCAATGGTCTGCGGCACATGGATCTCGTGCGTCCACTGCTCGGCGCCGATGGAGTAGCCGTGCAAGGCGTACACCACTGGATAACGACGCGAGGGCTCCTTGGAGTAGCTGGGCGGCAGGAACACAAATACGTCGCGATCGACCGCGTCGCCCTCCAAGTTTCCTTCAAGCGCTTTGCCGTGGAT
>JAFAZU010000418.1 GCA_019239585.1 Acidobacteriaceae bacterium | reverse complement strand
GGTGTTGTTGGAGCCCAGACTGGGCGAGGCGTACTGGACCTGTTCCGCCGCGAACGGCCCGACCTGATTCTTCTCGACATTATGCTTCCAGATTCAGACGGCCTGGAAATTTGCAAGAGCATCCGCCAGAATCCGGAGTTAGCGCCCATTCCCGTCATTTTCTTAACCGCACGAGCCTCGGAAACCGACCGCATCGTCGGCCTGGAACTGGGAGCGAACGATTACATCGTCAAGCCCTTCTTCGTGCGAGAGCTAATCGCCCGCATCAAAATTCAATTTCGCGGCCAGACCAGCGCTACGCGCGTCTTAAAAGCAGCCTCACTGGAACTGGATCGCAGCCGTTGCGAGGCTCGGCTGGATGGAAGCGCGCTCACGCTGACCGCTACCGAGTTCCGGCTACTTGAGTTTCTAATGAGCCGTCCGGGCGTGGTTTTTAGCCGCGAACAGTTGCTGGACGCTGTGTGGGGGCATGACCGTGCTGTAACCGATCGGACTGTTGATGTTTACATCCTGCGATTGCGGCAGAAAATTGAGTCCGATCCGGCCAATCCGCTATTTATCCGCTCCGTGCGAGGCTTCGGTTACAGCTTCAACAACGCAGTACAAACCGAAGACACGCAGAATCATAGCGTCCCAACAACGGCAGCAACGGCCACGGCATAACGTTCTGATTTCAACGAATCAGAAAGCTGGAGAGCGAGTTTACCTCCGCCTCGCTCTCTTCAACATGCCGCACCTCCGCTATACGCGGTCCTTGGTGCAAAGCAGCTGCCAAATCATTCAAGTGCTGCGGATTGCCTACTGCGTAAACTTCTACCCGACCGTCCTCCAGATTACGCGTCCAACCGGTTAATCCTAAAGCTGTTGCTTTGTGTTGAACGAAATAGCGGAATCCTACCCCCTGTACCCTGCCCGTGATAAACCAGCGCTTCCCTGCCTTTGCAGCCATACCGATATTGTGAATGAGCGTGACGCGTCTGCCACACTGAAATCATGGCATTTCCAGTGCAGCGGCCCCGTCGCTTGCGTTCAACCGAAGCGATCAGAAAACTCGTACGGGAAACCCAACTGGCGCCCTCGCAATTTATTCTTCCGCTATTTATCTGCCCTGGAGAAGGTATTCGGCGCGAGATCGGCTCCATGCCGGGCAATGCACAACTTTCGATTGACAAGTTAATCAACGAAGCGGAAGAGTGCAGGCAGCTCGGCATAGGCGGACTCATCCTATTCGGCATTCCCGAGGAAAAAGACGAACTTGCCTCCGGTGCCTATGCTTCTGACGGAATTGTGCAGCGTGCCGTTCGGGCCTTAAAACAAAATGTGAAAGGGCTGCTGATCATGACGGACGTGTGCAACTGCGAGTACACGAGCCACGGCCATTGCGGCCTGGTTAAAAACGGCGATGTGGATAACGATGAAACTCTACATTGGCTGGCAAAAACAGCCGTTTCGCACGCCGAGGCAGGAGCCGATGTGGTTGCTCCCAGCGACATGATGGACGGAAGAGTGGATGCCATTCGAAACGCTTTGGACCGAGCGGGATTCGTCAATACGCCGATTCTGTCCTACGCCGCCAAATATGCATCTGTTTTTTACGGACCATTCCGGGAAGCAGCCGAGTCAGCTCCGCAATTTGGAGACCGGCGCAGCTACCAGATGGACCCTTCAAACGCCCGCGAAGCCCTGCGCGAGATTACATTAGATCTGGAAGAAGGCGCGGACATGATTATGATAAAGCCCGCCATGCCTTACCTGGATATTATTCGGGAAGCGCGCATGCAGTTTGACGTGCCAATTGGAGCTTACCAGGTCAGCGGCGAGTTCAGTATGATCATGGCGGCAGGGGAAAAGGGCTGGCTCGACCTCGACCGAACCGTGATCGAGTCCCTGACCTCCATTCGACGTGCCGGAGCCGACTTCACCCTGACCTACTTCGCCAAACGAGCCGCCAAACTGCTGGCCTAGATCACGGTTCCGGCAAGCGCCCCGATAAATAGTAACGTTGCGGAGAGCCACGATGGCCTCCGTTAGCGCCACGCGCCACATGGATCGCCACCGGTTGACCCGGCTTCAAGGAGGACTGCAATTTCATCACATCGTCTGGCGACGTGACCGGCTGGCGATTAATCGAAAGAATTGCATCTCCTTCAACCATCCCGATATCGTCGGCAAAAGATCCAGGATCGACCGAAGTGACTTTCACGCCGTCCTTTGCCTCAATCTCCAAATCCTTTCGCTCCTTGGGCGTAAGCCGCATAATCGTAATGCCGAACCGGGCGGGAGCAATATGCTGCTTGGGAAGCTCTGGAGCGACCGGGCGATTTTCCGCTATCTTGGGTTCGTCCTCCCAAACTTTGGAGCGCTCCTCAATGGTCACTTTGAAATCGAGTTTCTTCCCATCGCGGTCAACCGTGAACAGGGCCGGTGATCCAATGGGCAGGTCGGCTACTTTCGTGACCAGTTCCTCGCCGTCCCGGACCGGCTTATTGTCCATGGCAACCACAATGTCATCGGCTTTCAATCCTGCTTTGCCTGCCGGGCCATGCGCAGCCACCGATTCAACCAAAACGCCATGATCCAATCCAAACGCCCGTAGCGTGTCGGAGTCGTTCGGGCCACGGCTCCATTTAATGCCAATCGAGCCGCGGACTACGCGCCCCGAGCGAATGATGTCGTTATATACCTTGGCCGCCATATTGGACGGCAAAGCAAAGCCGATCCCTTCGTAAGAGCCGCTATGAGTCGCAATCATGGTGTTCACGCCGATTACCTCGCCGCGCACGTTCAGCAAAGGACCGCCGCTATTGCCCGGATTGATCGCCGCATCGGTTTGCAGAAAATTCTGAAATGATCCGGCGCCGGGAAGATCGCGCGGTGTCCGCTCGGCGCTGACAATACCGGCCGTTACCGTCGCCTGCAAACCAAAAGGTGAACCAATGGCAATTACCCAATCTCCCACTTGCACGCTATCGGAGTTGCCAATCTGCACCGGAATTAAGGGCTGTTTCACGTCAATCTTCAAAACCGCCAGATCTGTCTCCGAGTCAAAACCGATCACTCGCGCCCGGTAATCAATCTCCTCGCCGGCCAATTTGACCTTGATTCGATCCGCTTTCGAGACTACATGGTAGTTCGTAATGATATAGCCGTTCTTGTCAACGACGAAGCCCGTGCCGGACCCTTCGGTGCGGAACGAGCGCGGCTCTTTTTGCCCGAAAAATCGCCGGAACATATCAGATGGATCGCCATTCCGGGGAGCTTCCGACCCGCTGTTATCATCGTCTTCCGCGCCGTCGTTGTCATTACGGCGACGGGCGCCTTTGCCTGGTTTTGCCAGGTAATCAGATTGGATGTAGACCACCGAGGGCTCTACGCGCTTCGTCAATTTCGTGAAATCGTTGGCAATCGGAACCGCTTGTGGGATAACCAAAGGCGTGGCATCCGGAGCGCCCGAGGTGCTGCTTTGCCGGTCAGCCCTTACGCCCGTGTTGACCAGCGTACCGATCACAATACCCACAGCAAGAGTAAACAGCAGCAGAAGAAAACTCAGAACTTTCTGCCGCTTCATCGTTTGAAGGAACAACATGAAAAGGAGACCTTTCAGATCGGTACCTTCAGTATAAAGAATTCTTAGTGGAACTTAACAGCTCATGTTTCGATCGACACTGTGTCCAGCGCTTCCTGCGCATGCCGTATTTCCGTCTCGATTCCACTCTGTCCCCCGTCGATCAGTGCCTCCAGGATGACCGGAATCTCCTCGGGAATCCACTCGGCAACTGACCGAAAGGCTGCTTTTACACTGGACGAAATCGGACGGTGCTGGCTCGCTGTATCCACTTCGCTGATATGCACCTCAGCCAGCCGGTCACGAAACGCGTGCAGCATTAATTTAGCCTCCATCATGCTCAGATCAATCTGCCGGGCATGGCCGATATCGAAACAAAACTGGGCTGAGGGAAGTTGTTTAAATACCGGAGCCAGCTCGCGCGCAGTTCTGCCCACCGGTTTGCGTTGGTCCATGTTCTCGATGAGCAGTTGACTGCCCATCCTACTCCATAACGCAGGCGTAAACAGAACGTCCGGGTGCGCAATGACCGGATAGGATCGTTCAGCCAGCGGGAGGAGGCAATCCACTACCCACCCCTCTAAGCCCGGCTCAAAACGACTGGGCGCATGAATTGAAACATACTGAAAATCCTGCAACTCTAAATCGGGCAGCGCGGAAAGAAGCGGCGCGAGCTCCCCGATGCGCAGCGCCGACAACTCGACAACATTAATCCGTTGCTCCCGTAGTAAAGCCAGCGCCCGCCGGAAATCCCCTTTCGCTAAAGCCCCGGTTGAGAACCCGATCCGCCGCTTCAAAACAGTCCGTACTCCATCGTCAACTCGCACAGGCTCTCGTTGCCTTTCATGAACAGTGTTACCAAACTCCCATGGAACTGGCGGCTGATCCCTCCCATCTCCTTCCAAACTTTGGAATGGCGTAAATCTTCATGGGTATGCGTACGTTGGAGTTCGGATCGTTTCTCGGGGTCATCCATAATGACGAGAAAACGATTATACGAATCAAATAAAGACTGCGCGGTACTGTGGGCAATACTCAACTGAACACATGCCTTCGCCATTACTTCCAAGGGAGGAAGCGCAAGCTGATTTTCCAGATACGCCGTTAAGAGTGAAACGTCTTTTGAGTCCGATTTTGCTAGGCTAATCGCCTCGGCAGCAGCGCTATCCAGATGACAGAAGAAACAGTTCATCAGCCCGGCGGCAAAGATCAGCTTGCGGGACATCCGCAGCTTTGCATTCCGCAAAGCCCATTTCTTGTCATCTGTCCGCTGCTTATACACAAAGTCAACCGTGATGGTGCGCCAATAACGGGTGAAATCATTCAGCAGAAATCGTGGAATCCGGACATTCTTGCCGCCATACAAAATCCCGCGATCATCCCGCAGATAGCGCCTGACCACTTGCCGGCGTACCCGGTCATACGCTTCACGATTCCCAATCGGCAGCGATTCGAGTAGCAGCAGCACGCGGCGCGTCGTGTTCGAGTTCCGGTCATCTTCTCCGCCAATATTGTGGATCAAATCATGGCTCCCCACCATTTTGCCGAACACGCCGCTTTTGCCCGGCTCCGCAAAATGACGTGAAGCCAGCACCCGCTCTACTTCGCGTTCCTGTTCCTTGTGCTCTGGGGCTGCCGGTCCATCCAGTAACAGAATCCAATCGAGATCGCTGCTACACGTCACTTCCTGCCGCGCCACTGACCCGAACACCACAACGCTTGTATCCGGTGAATTCTGCTGGCAAAACAGTTCTTCCAACTCCCGCCGCCGCTGAACCGTGTTCTCCTGAGCCTT
>JAFAZU010000391.1 GCA_019239585.1 Acidobacteriaceae bacterium | reverse complement strand
GCAACAACCGTTCCCAGCGAAAAAGCCCCAAGAATGGAGAGTACTGCCAGTATGACGCGGTGCATTGAGCTATCTTAGCTCCTTACGTGCTCTTTCCAGGTAGCGGCAAATTCAGCAAATGCTTCGGGCATGCGTCTTCTTACCAGAACTGCCAGGATTTCAATAGCGGTCCATAGCAGGAATGCATTTGTAATCCAGTCTTTGGCGCCAGCGCCGAAAATTTGCGGCAAAATGAACTGGGCCGCAAAGAGAGCAAACATCAACAACGCTTCGTACCAGCCGAATTGCATATTGATGAGAAACATCAGCGCGACAGAACTTTGGCTGATAGTAAGCAATAGTTCTCTTCCTTGCTCGTCATTGAATGTGAGTGCGGAAATACCGCCCCTGCTCATCGATAAAACAATCGGCAGCATGGCTACCAGCATCGTCCATTGATTAATGTTGCTGGACGTAATATTCATGAGAGCTACCGGAGCTTTTACTTCCTGGCGCGCGAAATAAAAGGTGGACAACAGCTCTGGAAATTCCGAAATGACAGGCGCAAGCCATTGAATCACCACAAAGCTTGGGATTCCGATCGCAGTAGCAAGCGAGATAAGGCTTCCCAGGAACGGCTCGGCGGTGAAGTAGATGATGACACCGCCTAAAAGGAAACAGGCGCAGATCCCCAGCGTGCGCCAAACCGGAGGAGCCATTACGATACGGCGTGGAACGGACTCGAGGTCCTCAATGCCTTCGCCCTTCTCAGGCGGAAGCTTTGTTAGCAAAATAAGATAAGCGGTGTAGACTGCAATCAGGACAAGGGCATCATAGACTTCCAGTTTTTCTTTCCACCATACAAAAGTCATATAAAGCAGCGGTACGATTAATCCGATCACCTCCACACTGTGGTGCGGATCGAGTTGTATGAGCTGGAGTGCTTTGCCCGTTCGCTTCCGGTAAACAATGCTGGCAGTGAGATAGATCATGGGCCATGCTAGCCCGGTGAGCAACCGCAATGCGCCGGTTAGATTGGCTAGGAGCAGGCCCGTTTGTTGTTTCCAGGCAAGCACAGCCTCCACGGCAAACTCGGGAAGAGTTTGCATCCAGGCAAGAATTGCCAGCGCAAATCCCTGCGCGACAAAAAACTGCGCGGATTCAGCTCCCCAGGTGATAAGAAGAGAAGCCAACAGAATGGAGGGCATAGTCCAGAGCACGGCCCAGGGACTTGCCTGTTGCAGGGGAACCGCTGCAAAAAGCAGCGCAAACCCCAAAAGGGGAAAATGCTTCGGCGCGCTATGCGAAGGTGAGTTGAACATCGAAATTATCGGTGCGCCTTTGCAGGATGGAGTGCTTTTCAAAGACAGGTGATTTGTAGGGAAAATCCACACGATAGTGTCCGCCTCGGCTTTCCTCACGGGTGAAAGCGGCCTGCGCTATTAAAAATGCGACTTGATGGATGTTGCGGAGTTCGAATTGGGCGCGCGTGGGAGCTTCGAGCGGCTCGAACGTTCTACACTCTAACCTTTTGTAAGCCGCCTGCAATTCGGGGCCGCTGCGCAAGATGCCGCAAGAGTTCCAGGCGAGCGTTCGAACGTCGCGTTCCGGGATGGTCGGAAAATTTTGAGGCGGGCAGGAAGAGACCGCCTCGTTTGATACGTCGGGAAGCTCTCTCATGGCGCGTCCGGCACGCGCTCCGAAGACAACTGCTTCCAATAAGGAATTGCTGGCCAGGCGATTCGCCCCGTGGACGCCGGTACAGGCGGCTTCACCGGCAGCGAACAAACAGCGCAAACTGGCTTGGCCGAACAAATCTGTTTTAATTCCGCCCATTGCATAATGCGCGGCTGGCCGGACGGGAGCGGGCCTTTGCTCGAGATCGATGCCGTAGCGTAGACAAGTCTGATAGATACGAGGAAAGCGGTCACGGACAAAACCACCCAGCAGATGCGTGAGATCGAGGAAGGCGCTGTCATCGCCGGTAGCGCGCATTTCCATCACAATCGAGCGAGAAACGACGTCACGCGGAGCAAGTTCTTTCATCGGGTGATAACGTGACATAAAGCGTTCGCCGCTCGCATTCCGGAGATACGCTCCCTCTCCACGCAGAGCCTCGCTTAGGAGAAACCGGGGCGCGTCGGGAATGTAAAGGGCAGTGGGATGAAACTGAACGAACTCAATATCTGAGATGGCAGCGCCCGCTCGGAAAGCGCATGCGACACCATCGCCCGTCGCGACGTCTGGATTAGTAGTGTTCTCAAAAACGCGTCCGAGCCCGCCGGTTGCTAGTAAGACACCCCGCGCCCGGACCAGCACGGTTCTGCGGGCACTTTCGTCCAGCGCGGAGATACCGAGAACTTCGCCGTTTTCCACCAGGAGATCTGTAACAGCGGCAAAGCTGAGGAATTGAATGTTCGGCAGTATTTGAGCGTGGCGCCGAAGAGTATGCACGATCTCTCTGCCGGTAGAATCGCCATGCGCGTGCAGGACACGGTTACGACTATGGGCCCCTTCCCGCGTAAAGAGAAGGTTTGTCCCTTGCCGGTCGAAAGCGGTTCCCCAGTCGATCAGTTGCTCAATTGCGCCGGGGCCTTCCTCGACCAGGGTTCGTACGGCTTCGATATCACAGAGGCCGTCACCGGCAGCGATCGTGTCCTGCTCATGTAATTCCAGCTCGTCGTCGTCACTGAGAGCCACGGCAATGCCGCCCTGTGCGTATTCCGAGGATGACTCTTGCAGACTATCTTTCGCTATGACCAAAACACTGCCTGCGTTCGCCAGTTCGATAGCAGCACGGAGACCCGCAACGCCAGCGCCTACGACAACAAAATCAGTGTGAATCTGTTCAATACCCGCAGCGATACCTCATGGTACAACGAGATCACATGCCAGCCTTTGAGGTTCAAACATCCCAGCGCGTATATTCAAATGTTGTCGAGCGGGGGATTATTGGGAGTATTCGCGATTTTCTGCCGGCAACTACGGGCAAGCTGTTCCTGGTGACCACGGAAGATGTCTGGCAGTTGCACGGCTCGAAAGTGCAGGCACAGTTTGAGGAAGGTGAGCTGACAGTTCTGTTTTTTCCGGGCGGCGAGCCGAATAAGAGGTTAGCCGCGCTGGAGTGGTTAGCCGAAGGGATGTCCGAAGGTGGGGCTGACCGAAAGAGCTTAGTGATCGGTTTCGGCGGCGGTATTGTGACGGATGTGAGCGGTTTTCTCGCTGCGGTTTTCATGCGCGGCGTTCCGGTTTTACAGATTCCGACCACACTGTTGGCGCAGGTTGATGCGGCTACTGGCGGTAAAACGGGAGTAAACTTACGGAGCGGCAAGAATCTGCTTGGGAGCTTTCATCAACCCATTGCCGTATTGATTGATCCCGATGTATTGTGTACTTTGCCGGAACGCGAGTATCGAGCTGGATTATTTGAAGTTATCAAGTGCGGCATCATTCGTGACCGTGCTCTGTTTGATCTGTTCTCTCAACGCGCTGACGAGATCCTTTCTCTGCAGCCTGAGCTGGTGGAACAACTCATTTCGGGTGCGGTTCGCATCAAGGCCGAGGTCGTATCAGCGGACGAAACCGAGGGCGATCTGCGCCGGATTCTGAACTTCGGACACACCATTGGACATGCCCTGGAAGCGGAAACAGCGTACGCCCGGTTTCTGCATGGCGAGGCGGTCGCGTGGGGCATGGCGGTCGCAACGGAACTGGCTGCGATTTTGGGAATGCTTCCACGAGGGGAGGCAAAGCGTATCCAGGAAGTTATTTTTCGCTTTGGGCCGCTGCCCTCAGCAGGTGGATTAGACGCAGACCGGCTCTTAATGCGGCTCGGTAAGGATAAGAAGACATTAGGCGGCAGGGTGCATTTTGTGCTGCCGACTGCAATTGGCGAAGTGAAAATCGTTTCTGATGTTGAGACCTCCGCCGTCCGGAAAGCAGTAGGCGAGACGCTGCGATGAGTTCGACCGAGTTTGCTTCCGGCACAACGCCTCCCGGCACACGGGACGAACAGCAGGCTTCACGATGGGTGGAGCGGATGTTTGCGCGGATTGCTCCACGGTATGACCTGCTCAATCATCTGCTTTCCTTTAACATTGACCGGAGCTGGCGAAAAGTCTTATTGCAGAGGGCGGCTCCCGTTCTCGGGAATGGAGACGCCCGAGTGCTGGATCTTTGCTGCGGAACGGGAGATGTTCTGCTCGACTTTCAGAAAGTCGCGAAGGCGCGAATTTACGGCGCTGATTTTTGCCATCCCATGCTGACTGCAACGCAGCGTAAAGCGCAAAACAGCGGCTTTGACGCGTTGCTCATTGAGGCGGATGCGTTAACTTTACCCATAGCCGAAAACTCGCTGGACCTGATCTCCATTTCGTTTGGATTTCGCAATTTGACCAATTATCGGGGGGGATTAGCCGAACTGTATCGCGTGCTCAAGCCGGGCGGGCAGCTTCTCATTCTTGAATTTTCCCACCCTTCGAGCTCCTTCGTAAAGGCAGGATACAGCCTGTATTCACGGATCGTTTTGCCTTTGGTGGGTACAATAGTTTCCGGTTCACGGGAGGCTTACGATTACCTTCCCGACTCCATTCGAAAGTTTCCGCAAGCTCATCAGCTGTGCGAGTTGATGCGGGTTGCCGGATTTGTGGGTGCAGAGTTCCGGTTGCTGACGGGCGGCATTGCCGCGTTGCACGCCGGAACGAAATCAGCGGTCTTTGTCCTTTGACCCGAGCGCCCGATTAATATCGTCCCGTAGATTGAGATTGCGAACGAGCCTCAACAGATAATTGGGGTGCAGACCTAATATTTTTGCCGCTTGCTTATAGTCTCCGTTGGCCTGCACGTAAGCGTCAATGATGGAGTCACGCTTTGTTTGCTGCACGGAAAGGTGGAATTTGGCACTGGCATCACGGGGGGCGGATTCCAGTAAACTCTCCGGCAGATCATCGGGAAGCACCCATTCTGTTAAGCCGAAGACCACAACGCGTTCCATTGCGTTTTCCAGTTCGCGAACGTTTCCAGGCCAGGAGTAATGCATGATCATCTCTTCCGCTTCTTTGGAAAGCCCCAGCACCGGGCGTTTACAACGTGCGGCGGAGCGTTGCAGAAAATGTTGAGCCAGCAAAGGAATATCTTCTTTGCGGTCCCGCAAGGCGGGAGAGTCCAAAGTCACGACGTTCAGGCGATGGTACAGATCTTCCCGAAATCTTCCTTCGCGCACATCTTCCGCTAAGTCCCGGTTAGTAGCCGCGATCACGCGCACATCCAACGGATAGGCCTGTGTGCCGCCCACGCGCTCGAATACCCGCTCCTGGAGAACGCGTAGGAGTTTAGGCTGCAAGCCGGGAGTTAACTCGCCAACTTCATCCAGAAAGATGGTGCCATGCTGCGCAAGTTCAAAACGGCCCTTTTTTTGAGCGATGGCTCCGGTGAAGGCCCCTTTTTCATGGCCGAACAACTCGCTTTCAACAAGCGTCTCAGTTAAGGCAGCGCAGTTAACGGCAACAAAAGGGCGGTCGTGCCGTGAGCTTTTTTGATGGAGCGCGCGCGCAATCAATTCCTTGCCGGTGCCGCTTTCGCCGGTGATAAGAACCGTTGTGTCGTGAGGAGCAACGCGTGATATCAAGGTCAGCAACCGCCGGATCGCTGGACTTTCTCCTACAATCCCGGTGTTGATTGCGATCTGTTCCTGCAGCAGAGCTTTTTCAGCCTTGAGCGCTTCGACTTCTTGGTTAGCTTCAAAACCGATGGAAGCTAGGGATGCAATGGCCGTTAAAGTCTCCAAATGAGCGGTGAGCTGGCTGCTTTCAGACGGTTGAACTCTGATGAGCAGAGCGCCTCCGAGAACTCCCGCTAAGTAGAGGGGAACGCCGATCAGCCGCGCGGAGGAGTTTCCAAACTTCCCTTCCTCACAGACTTTGGCGAGGGCTTCCTCGAAATTTTCGTCGGGCTCTCCCCCACGCTCCTTATACTGCGCCAGGAGTTCTGAAAAGCTAGATCCCAGGAGAATGTGCCCTTTCTCAACGGGAATGAGATCGGAGACAAGCCGTAGAATCTGGTTCTGCAAAAGGCTGGTCTGCGCACTATCGATGCTGGCAGCCAGGGCGCGAAAGAGAAACACCAAAGAGCAGGCGGCCAGCAGCACCGGCTTGGCATCGACCGGCGAGACAGGGACTTCTTCCGTCTCCGCCGTCCCAGACCGGAACATTAAAATGGTTTTACCGATTCCGATCTGGTCCCGATCCTCCAGCCAGCGCTCGGCGGAGCGCATTCCGTTGACATAGGTGCCGCTTGCTGTTCGGAGGTCCGCAATCAGAAAGCGTTCACCCTGCTGCCGGATCTGGCAATGCCGCCATCCGATTTCAGGTTCCTTGAGAACGATCTGTGAGGCGGTTGAGCTACCAATAAAGAAATCACCTTTGCGGATCTCGTAGCGTGTTCCTGCCTGCGGACCGTTAACAACAATAAATGCCGCGCTCATAGAGAACTGAACTAATGTATCAAGCTTAGGAAACTGTAAGCGAGACGAGAGGCTCGTTCGAAAGCTCAGGAAGCCCGGTGGACGGAGGTTCGTCTAGGGTTAAAAAGCGAGTGTCGAGCAATCGGCTCACTTCCACATTTCCCATAGCGGATAGGAGAGTTTCTTTCAGGAAGGGGTGTTCCTTCTCGATCTCAGTAAAAAAGTCGCGCAGGGTCCGGCGGACGGTTCCCGTTTTTTGAGAGCAGCCGCAGGGAATGACGGGGGCGCCTAAACGGGCGGCAAAAGCTGTCGTCAGGTCTTCCGTGACGTATACCAGAGGACGAATTAAACGGAACTCGCCTTCGCGTGACCAAGTGACGGGTGGCAGCGCGCTGACCCGGCCCGTAAACATGGCGTTTCTCAAGAATGCCTCACAGAAATCGTCAGCGGTGTGGCCCAACGCGATAACGTTCGCGCTCAACTTTCTCGCCACTTCATAAACGGCGCGACGGCGGAACCGGCTGCAAACGTCGCAGCCGTGATCGGGTTGTTCTTCCAAGAGATCAAGAGAGGGTGCGTCCTCTACGTAGGTCCAGTTAATTCCACGATTGCGGAGGTACTCACCCACCGGCTCGATGGGCCGCAGAAATTTGCCCTGCTCAATGGTAAAAGCAGTAACGCGAAAACGGATCGGAGCGCGCTTTTGGAGCAATAACAGGGCTTCAAGCAGAGTAAGCGAATCCTTGCCGCCCGACACCCCCACCGCCACGTGATCGCCTTCGCGGATCATCTTAAAGCGGCTGATTGCTTCACCCACTTTGCGCAATACCGATTTTTCGAGATCCATCCCTTTACGATAGCGGATGGCCGCGCTGATTACAGACAGGAAGGTTCTTGTAATTAGGTATGATCTTGCCTAGCCTGTTGTTTGATTCGTTATTCTAACGTTATGGCGGATTCAGACCTAAGTGCCATTCCTCCCGCTCCAATGCCGGATTACAGCGAGGACGGGGTAGATCTGACGCTGATCCGCTGGATGCTTTCTTTAACTCCCGCTGAACGATTGGCTTTCCATGAGGAACGCATCAACGAAGTCTTAGCGATTCGCGAGCTGAATGCAACCCGCTAGGCTTGTCGCCACTTTGCTGGCTTTACAGGAGAGCGGAGTTCAGTTCATATTGGTTGGTGGTCTGGCCGCCGTTCTGAATGGCGCGCCCATCCAAACTTATGATGTCGATGTGGTCTACAGTCGTGAACCTGCCAATATAGACCGCCTTCTTACCGTTTTGCCTTTAATGGATGCCATTTTCCGCGCACAACCAGAAAGACGCCTGAAACCGATGGCAAGTCATCTCGCTGCGGCGGGGCATCTTAATCTATTGACTCGCTATGGCCCAGTTGATTTGCTTGCTACCATCGGACGAAATCTCGGCTATCAGGAATTACTCCCACACTCGATGGAGATGAATATTGCTGAAGGAACTCGCATCCGCGTTCTCAACCTGGAAATATTGATTGCCATTAAGGAACAGCTAGGAGGAGAGAAGGATACGGCTGTACTCCCCATCTTGCGTCAAACGCTCAGTGAAACGAGAAAGAAGGAGCGCTTCTGATCGGGGGTAATCAGCGCGCAGAGTCCTCTGCCTGAAGATGCGGATGCGCTATAAACTGTCGCGTCATGGGAGAGTTTGCCAGCGTTGCAAACTCATTGGGCTTGCCCGGCATACTTTGTTGGGACGCTCCCTCGTTTATCGCTGAAGAGCTGAAAATTCCGCCTCCGAAACAAGGCAGAGCGAAAACTGGGCTCGCCTTCGGAAGTGCGGGCACTGTTGCGACGGGTGAATGAAAGTTGAAGCTCGCCGCCGGATTGTTGATCTCCGAGGAGGCGTCGTCGCGGGCCGTGAGCGGTTTTTTAATTGCCCACCGCCACTCAATCAGCTTTAAAGCGGCTGTATGGTCATAGAGATTGGAATTGAATCCCATACCGAAGGTGAACGGTGAGGCAATGACCGCCGGGATGCGGAAGCCCAGCAGAACCTTGCCGTCTTTCAGGTCCGTATCCACGCCGTTAGGAGCGACAACGCGCGGCGGAGGAACATGTTCGAAAAAGCCTCCCCACTCGTCAAAGAGGACCATAAGCACCGTATTCGCCCATTTTTTCCCGGTCGCCAGAGCGTTGAAGACTTTATACAAAAACGCGTCGCCATTGCGAATGTCCGCATGAGGGTGATCGTCATTGCCGGTTCCGTCGTCCAGGACGGTGTAGGTCGGATCGACAAAGGAAACTGCAGGCAGGTTGCCGGAAGCGGCATCGGACAGGAAGTTGGAAAACAACGATGTCGAGAAGACGTATTTCAGACCCCAGAGCGCCAGATAGGGGACATTGTTGAAATAATAGCGATGACTGACGCCGGCCTGGGAAAGGCGGTCAAAGATCGTCGGCAGGCTGCTCAGGTTGATTTCGTCGCCAAGACGGTCGGTTTGCGCGGCCCAGAGAAACATGCGGTTCGGAAAGGTTGGACCCAGAATGGACGCGAACCAGCGATCGCAGGTCATATACGTTTGCGCAAGCGCCGCGTAGAACGGAATGTCGCCCTCAGTATAGTAGCCGATACTGTAGATATCATTTTTTCCGGCGCGGAGGAAGCCATCCATCGCGCCATTGTTGTAAGCGACGCGATCCGACCCGTACGAGTGGTCGGGATCAGGGTGCCCGCATCCGGTGTAGTCCGAAGCCAGCCAGTAGGGTGCGTGTGCGACGT
>JAFAZU010000371.1 GCA_019239585.1 Acidobacteriaceae bacterium | reverse complement strand
GTTGGACGTTCTGAAGCCGATCTCATACAAAGTTCCTTTCGATCACCACGAGGGTGATTGGGAGAGCCTCCTGGAGCGCCTCGTAGCCACGAAGCCGGAAGCGATCCTGCTTGATATTTCCAGTGTTCCTTCAGATCTCAGCAAGGCGATACAGCAACTGAAACGCTATGTAGCCCGCATAAAAGTAATCGCCGTTCATACCAGCGCCGATGGGCAAGCCATTCTTGGCGCGATGCGAGCTGGGGTCAATGAATTTCTGCACTCACCCTTGGAAGACTGCCTGGAATCGGCGATTGATTGCATCTTGAGCTCCTCGGGTTCCGAAGAAATATCTACCAGTCGCGGTAAGGTCATTGGCTTCTTATCGTCAAAAGGCGGCTGTGGAGCCACTACGGTGGCCTGTCACGTGGCGACGGAACTACAAGCTCTCACGAAGAAAAGCGTCCTGCTGGTAGATCTCGATCTGACTTCCGGGCTGGTCAGCTTTCTCATGAAAACGCCCAGTTCCTACTCGATTCTAGAAGCGCTCAAGAACATTTCAAGGCTGGACGAGAGCTTATGGAAAGCGCTGGTTGTGGAGCATAAATCCGGCGTCTCCGTCATCCCCGCTCCGGCCGTTTACTCCCGCTGGGACCACCCGGATGAAGACCACCTCCGTCAGGTCCTGAAGTTCATGCGTACCCAGCATGACTGGATCATTCTCGTCCTGGTGCGAAGCCTGAACTCTATTGCGACCGCTGTACTGGACGAACTCGATCAGCTCTTTCTGATTTCAACGCTCGAAGTAGTGGCTCTCCACGGCTTGAAATCCATTGTCCACGGTCTCTTTCAGCAGGGAGAAAAGCTGCAATTAATCTTAAATCGCACGCCGAAAACCATGGACATTAGCGTTGGGGAGTTAGAGAAAATTTTAGGCCGTTCGCTCTATGCCTCCTTGCCGAACGATTACATGAGCCTTTATCAGTCCTACTCTAGCGGCAACCTGCTGGACACAAATAACCGCCTGGCGCAGCAGTTGAATTTGCTTGCTTCCAGAATTTCCGGTGTCCAACCGGTGAAAAGTAAGAAGAAGTTTGCACTCTTTGGATAGAGCAATATGGTTGTAAACGACACGCTTCCGAAGAATGACAGACTCAAGGTTGAGCCGGCGCGTCCGAACGGAGCGCCGCGCGAAAGCCCATCGCTTCAGTATCAGGAACTGAAATTTATCCTCCATCGCAAGCTGCTGGACCGTATCAACCTGGAAGCGGTCTACGCCATGCCAGGCGAAAAGGTGCGTCACGAAATGCGCCCCTCCGTTTCCAAGCTGGTCAACGAGGAAAAAACGCCGCTCAGCCTGACCGAGAAAGATCGCCTGATTGAGGAAGTTCTGGACGAAGTCTTTGGTTTAGGACCGCTGGAACCGCTGCTGCGCGACAAAACCGTTTCCGACATCCTGGTTACAACTCCGCGCCTGATCTATATCGAACGCGGAGGCAAGCTCGAACGCACCAACATTGAATTTAAAGATGATGCCCATCTTATGCGCATTATCGAGCGTATCGTTTCCCGCGTAGGTCGGCGTATCGATGAGTCCTCGCCTATGGTGGATGCCCGTTTACCGGACGGATCTCGCGTGAATGCTGTGATTCCGCCGCTGGCGGTAGATGGGCCGCTTCTCTCGATCCGGCGCTTTGGTGGTGCCCCGCTGCAACCGGCTGACCTGCTGCGCAAAATGTCGCTTACGGAAGGCATGCTGGAACTGCTCAAAGCCTGCGTGAAAGCCCGCCTCAATATCATCATTTCGGGCGGTACGGGCGCTGGTAAAACAACCTTCCTGAACATGCTTTCGGGATTCATTCCTTCCCACGAGCGCATCGTCACCATTGAAGATGCAGCGGAACTGCAATTACGCCAGCCGCACGTAGCGAGGCTAGAAACCCGTCCCGCCAACATCGAAGGCAAGGGAGCGGTTGTCCAAAGGCATCTCTTGATTAACTCGCTGCGTATGCGACCCGATCGCATCGTTGTCGGTGAGGTTCGCGGCGAGGAAGCGCTGGACATGCTACAAGCCATGAACACCGGACACGACGGCTCGCTCACCACCATTCACGCCAACACGCCGCGTGACGCTATCAGCCGCTTGGAGGTGATGATCGGCATGGCCAGTTCCAATCTGAGCGTACGTTCCATTCGCCAGCAGGTTGCCTCGGCGGTTGACCTTTTTATCCAAAACTCGCGTCTCTCCGACGGCAGCCGCAAAGTGACGTACATCACGGAATGCGTGGGCATGGAAGGCGATCTGGTGACCACGCAGGACATTTTCGTTTTTGAGCGAACGGGCCTGTCAAACGACGGGCGCGTACTCGGCAGGTTTCGCCCTACGGGAGTTCGCCCCAAGTTCAGTGAACGGCTGAAAGCTGCCGGTATCGAGCTTCCGCCCCACGTCTTTCAAAGTGTTGTTGAGGTCCGTTAAATTTTCATGGCGCTGCTGTTTCCTGTTCTCTTCATCATCATCTTCGTAATCGTCCTGCTCTGTGCCGGGTTCGGGATGTCGTATTTCCGGACCAAGCAGAAGCAGCAGATTCGGACCATGCTGCGCCATGCGCAGGCAACTCCGGCGGAACAGCGTAACGCACAGTTTTTAAAGCCCGAAGAGGAAGGCAACGTCCTCGCAAAATGGTTAGGCCGGTTTCAATTTATGAACCGCCTCGACCTGATTCTGGAGCAGGCAGGCAAGAACTATAACGGAACTAAGCTTATTTCGGTATCGTTTCTGGCAGGCTTGGCAGGACTTGTTCTTGGATGGAAATTGAAGCTGTTCGCGACTGGCTGGAGCGCTCCGGGATTGGCGCTCCTTGCCGCTTTGATGCCGTTTCTGCTGGTTCTGCGTAAGCGGGCCAAAGCCATTTCCGAGTTTGAAAAGCAACTCCCGGATGCTCTGGATTTTCTGTCGCGGTCTATGCGGGCAGGTCATGGCTTTTCCATTGCTCTTGACATGCTCGCCGCCGATGCTCCTGAGCCTCTCGGCGCTGCCTTCCGCCGCGTCGCCAACGAAATGCAACTCGGCTCTTCCCTGGAAAGCGCGCTGCAAAAGCTCATCATTTTGTATCCCTTGGTAGATGTGCGTTTCTTTGTTTCGTCCGTCATGCTGCAACAGGAAACCGGCGGCAATCTAGGTGAAATCCTAACCAACCTGGCTCAAATCATCCGGGAGCGGTTCGGTATTCGCGGCAAGATTAAAGCGGTCAGCGCACATGGCCGCATTACGGGCTTGGTACTCGTTTTAATACCTGTCGGCGTGGCAATTCTTCTGATGTTAGGGAATCCCAGGTACCTCCTTGATATGCTGAACGATCCGATTGGCAAGCTCATGGTTTATGGCGCTCTCATCGGCCAGGTATTGGGCTATTTCGCGATTAAAAAGATCGTCAACATCAAGGTTTAAAGAGATCATATGCTGCTTGTCGCTGTTTTCCTGTTCCTGGTCATTACGGTTGCGATCACCGCTTTTGGATACTTTCACTACGTAAAGCCAACTCGCATGCTTGACCAGTTGGCGAGTACGACATCCGACGCTATTCCCGGTTTAGTATCAGAACGCCAAGGTCAGGGCGAGTTTTCGTTAGCCGAGCTGCTGTCACCCATCGGCGATCTGTTGCCTATCTCTCCGCAGGATTCCGCTGTTACCAAAAGTGATCTGATCGCCGCTGGCTTTCGTTCGGCTACGGCGGTAGCTGCCTATTACGGCTGCAAAATCATTCTGGCAGGAATGCTTGTTCTACTGGTGCTGGTCGTTCGAAACCATGTCGATAACCCGATTCTCCGGACCTTTTCGCCTGTGATGGGCGGAGGCATCGGCTACTGCCTGCCCGCCTTTCTTCTGGGACGTTTAGTCGCGCGCCGCCATGAACAGATCCGGCTCTCACTTCCAGACGTGCTCGACCTGCTGGTGATCTGCACCGAAGCGGGATGTGGCCTGGATCAAGCCATTGTGAACGTGAGCCGGGAACTGAAGCATGTTCATCCTGCGGTTAGCGAAGAGTTATCCTTTGTCAACATGGAGATTATGGCTGGCAAAAATCGGGCCGATGCGTTGCGGAACTTTGCCGAACGCACCGGCGAGGAAGAGGTAAAGAAACTGGTGGCCATCCTGATCCAGACAGATCGCTTCGGTACCAGCGTCGCGGAAGCGCTACGTACGCAATCTGAATTTCTCCGTCTGCGCCGCCGTCAGGAAGCGGAAGAGCGCGCGGGCAAGGTAGGCGTGAAACTCGTCTTCCCGATTTTCTTCTTCTGTCTTCCTTCCCTGCTGGTTGTTACTGCCGGTCCCGGCTTTCTGCAAGTTTTTCATAACCTTGCCAATCTCGGCCATTGATCCCTTTTTAGCTTCGAAAATCCGCGAACATTTGTTTCTTCACCCCACCTCATAAATGAGGTCGAAAGGAGACTTTTTAAGATGGATAGCATGGCCGTTCAAACAGGCTTATGGATTGCAGCAGGAGCCGTTCTGATTCTGTACATGAAGCGTCGGCGCAACCGCAAAATGGTTCCCTAGGCCGCCCCTATGGAAGCCGAGGAGAAACTGCTCCAAGGGAAGCTAGTTGCCTCTCAAAATGCTGATGGCGGCTGGGGTTACGGAAAGGGCTCCTCCTGGACCGAACCAACCGCCTTAGCCCTTCTTTCCCTGACAAACTTTCCGGAGACTCGCGAGCGAGCCTTTCAGTGGCTGCGCAAAGCTCAACGAAGCGACGGCGGTTGGCCTCCACAACCTTCTGTCGGAGAAAGCACTTGGGTTACCAGTTTGGGAATTCTGGCCACTCCCCAGAACGAGCTGAAATCACCCGCCTCGAAAGCCGCGCTGGAGTGGCTGGCAAAACAAGCCAAACCGCCCAGCTCCGCTTTCGAGCGTTTCCTTCTGCACTTACGCGGCCTTCCGATTCCGATAGAAGCGGGTATCGGCGAATCCTGGTTTCCTCGCACCGCAGCCTGGGTTTATCCAACAGCCATATCCATTCTGGCTTTATCTTACGCAGCCGACATCACGGGTCAGAAGTCTTACCGCGATTTAGCGCAAAAAGGAAAGCTGTACATCCTTTCCAGGCGCTGCCCGGACGGCGGCTGGAATCACGGGGGTTCGCGCTATCTCAGCGAAAATGCTGCTTCTTATCCGGAAATCACCGGCTTAGCTCTACTCGCGCTCACCGGTTTGCCGAAGCAGGAGTTAGCCCCTTCCTTCGAATGCGCCCAAAAATTTCTATCCTCCCCAGAGTCGCTGGAAGGTTTGTCCTGGCTGCAAATGGGATTGGTCAGCCAAGGATGTGAGTTTTCTTACGAACAAACCAGTTCCCCGTGCCGGAGCACGCGCGACATAGCGCTTCGCCTGTTAGCCTTAGCCGCCATTCAGGGAAGAAGTAAACGTCCGGCTGCTCACTCTTTGTTAAGGGAGTCATGACTCGACGGCACTTCTTTATTGGCACCTTCGCCCTGGTAGCAGGGTGCTCGCGACGAGTTGCCAATTTGCGCTCGCGCCATCACGTATCAATTGTGCGCGCCGGTTCCTACTCGGTTGAACTTGAATCTTCCATCCGCAAAATTCTGATCGAGCACAAAGTCCAAATCAGGGAAAAAAGAATTGTCCTCAAGCCCAACCTGGTTGAGTTTAGTCCTAACGCCCCGATCAACACCAACCCGATCTTCGTCGCTGCTGCAGCCAGCGCCTTTGAATCCTTAGGGGCCGCCAGTGTTCAAGTAGCAGAAGGACCAGGGCACCGCCGAATGACCCTCGACATGGCCGAAGCTGCCGGTTATTTCAAGAGCGTCCCAGAATTCGAAAATCGTTTTACCGATTTGAATCTGGACGAAGTAACGAAGATCCAGCTCCGAAAACCCTTTTCAACTTTAAAGGAGCTATACCTACCTCACACCGTGCTCGGCTGCGACCTGCTTGTGTCGCTCCCCAAAATGAAAACCCATCATTGGGCAGGAGCAACTCTCGCCATGAAAAATCTGTTCGGGATTGTGCCGGGAGGGGTGTACGGCTGGCCAAAAAATGTGCTTCACTGGGCCGGAATCAATGAGTGCATCGCCGACCTGCACAGCTTGTTTCCGCGCCAGTTCTGTCTTGTGGATGGAATCGAAGGCATGGAAGGGAACGG
>JAFAZU010000239.1 GCA_019239585.1 Acidobacteriaceae bacterium | reverse complement strand
ATTAGGCCATGATCGTAAGCCACGCCAACGGTTGTAGAAAGAAAACTTTTGGTTGCGCTGAAAGTCATGTCAACTCGCTGCGGTTCGCCCCACTCCGACACGATAAAGCCGTGGCGAACAATCAGACCGGTCGGCTCGCCGCGCCCTTCAAACGGACCAAGTGGTTCGCCATAAGCTTCCCGCGCAAACGTCAAATTGTGCGCTTTGCGCAAGTCACGCGGCGACTTCGATTCATGAGAGCGATGAAACGCAACAGTCTCATCAATTTTCGCCGCGTCCATGCCGACCGCTTGGGGAGCGCGATGCTGCCACTCAAACCGGGACGGAAAATTAGCAGGAACCTGCCCAGCGCCCAGCGGCAGGACAAAAATTAACAGTAGTAAGTATTTGGCTCCGAACAGTCGCATCACACTCATGGCACACGAAGGTAGCACAGCCTTGCGGCAAAAGCGAAAATATCTGTATGGCTATCGATGTGCTACTTTTGACAGCCAGCGATTTTATAGCTCTTGAAGCAGCGGAAGGCATGCGCTCGGAGCTAATACACGGAGAACTCATCTTGTCCCCGGACCTTAAGCCTTTTCATCAAGACGTGGCCGCTAATATCTTCATGCCCTTACATAGGGTTTTAGCTCTGAGGAATTACTACGTCAATATGCGGACAAATTTTGAAGGTGTCCAGCAATAATTCCTGGTCTTTCCAGACGAGCTGAAAAGCTACATACGTACTTCATCTTGTGGATCTTCACAAAATATCCACAATATCTTGGTGCCCAGTTCTCTTTCGATCTTGACTTCCTCCCAGATCCTGCAATAATCGAACCTGAACTCGCTGTAACTGAGCAGCAAAAAACTACGGAGCATATGGGCCAGCTTACTGTTAATCCCCCCACCAAAACAAAAGGTTCTTTACATTCACTGCCTAAAGAAGAACGGACCGGCGTGTCATTCCCGCGTTTCTTCACGGCAAAGCTCGAAGCGGGCAAAACCCCCTATGACCAGGTCAACTGGGAGTTGCGCACCGCCAGCATCGGCAGCGGCGGGGGCTCTGTTATTTTTGAGCAGCGGGATGTAGAAGTCCCTGCCGACTGGTCGCAAACTGCGACGAACATTGTGGCCAGTAAGTACTTTCACGGCCGTATGGGCTCGCCCGAGCGTGAAACAAGCGTAGCGCAGTTAGTTCATCGCGTGGTGGACACCATTGCCGATTGGGGCTTAAGGGGAAACTACTTTAAAACGAAAGAGGATGGAGAAAACTTCCGCCTCGATTTGGCTCACCTCATGCTTACCCAGAAGGCGTGTTTCAATTCGCCCGTCTGGTTCAACGTGGGCGTGCGCGAGTCGCGCGGCTACGGCTTCTACTTTGACGAAGCGGAACAAGTTGTCAAAAAGCTGGTTCCCGGCGACAACCGTCCCCAGTGTTCCGCCTGCTTTATCAATTCAGTAGGAGACACGCTCGAATCCATTCTCGATCTCGCCAAAACCGAAGGCATGCTCTTCAAGTGGGGATCGGGCACGGGCACAAACCTTTCGCCCATTCGGGAAGAAGACGCGCATCTTTGGGGCGGCGGGCGCGCTTCCGGTCCGCTCAGTTTCATGAAGGGCTTTGACGCTTTTGCGGGCGTCATCAAGTCCGGCGGCAAAACCCGGCGCGCCGCCAAAATGGTGATTCTCAACTCCGACCACCCGGATGTCGAAGCCTTTATCTGGTGCAAGGCCAAGGAAGAAAAGAAAGCGCACGCCCTAATTGATGCCGGCTACGACGCTTCGCTCGACGGGGAAGCCTATAGCTCCGTCTTTTTCCAGAACGCCAACAACTCCGTCCGCGCTACGGACGACTTCATGCAGGCCGTCGTAGACGATGCCGACTGGTGGACCCGTAGCGTCGTTAACGGCCAGCCTGTGAAGCGCTACAAAGCCCGTGAACTCATGCGTCAGATTGCCGAAGCCACGCATCAGTGTGGCGATCCCGGCATGCAGTTCGACACTACCGTCAACCGCTGGCACACCTCAAAGAAAACAGGGCGCATTAATGCTTCTAATCCATGCAGCGAATACATGTTTTTGGATGATTCCGCCTGCAACTTGGCCTCGCTGAATCTGATGAAGTTTGTGGGCGCAAACGGAACCTTTGATATTGAAGCTTTCCGCCATGCCGTCGATACCACGATTATTGCCCAGGAAATCATTGTCGATAATGCCAGCTACCCAACCGAGAAGATCGCCAGGAACTCGCACGATTTCCGTCCGCTCGGCCTCGGCTTCGCCAATCTGGGTGCCATGCTGATGTCGTTAGGGCTTCCTTACGACAGCGGAGCTGGTCGCGATTTCGCGGGCGCTATTACCGCAATTATGTGCGGTCAGGCGTATCTCACGAGCGCGCGCATTGCCGAAGCCGTCGGACCCTGCCCCGGCTATGCAGAGAACGAAGAATCTTTCCTGGATGTGATCCGCATGCACTGGAACGCAGCCGGCAGCCTCGACGGCAAGCGCGTACCGGCGGCAATGTATAAAGCCGCCGAGGAATGCTGGCGAAAAGCTTACGAATTGGGAGCGCACACCGGTTACCGTAATGCACAAACTACCGTGATTGCTCCCACGGGCACCATCGGCTTCATGATGGATTGTGACACTACCGGCATCGAGCCTGATCTGGCGCTGGTGAAGTACAAGAAGCTGGTCGGGGGCGGTGTCATCAAGATCGTCAACAACACGGTTCCACAGGCCCTGATTAAACTCGGCTACACTCCGGAACAGACCGAAGCCATCGTTGCCCACATCGATTCTACAGGGACTATCGAGGGTGCGCCCGCGCTGAAGCCTGAGCATCTTGCAGTTTTTGATTGCAGTTTCCGCCCGCAGAACGGAACCCGCTTCATTCACCACAACGGCCACATTCACATGATGGCTGCCGTTCAACCCTTCATATCCGGCGCCATTTCAAAGACCATCAACATGCCGGAAGAATCAACGGCCGAAAACATCATGGAGGCTTACATCGAAAGCTGGAAACTCGGCCTCAAAGCGGTAGCCATTTACCGTGACGGCTCGAAGCGTGTCCAGCCCTTAAGCTCCGGCACCGGTAAGGCTGAAAAGAAGGCTGTAGCGGCTCCTGCCGCGCCGGTTGTCCA
>JAFAZU010000164.1 GCA_019239585.1 Acidobacteriaceae bacterium | reverse complement strand
TGCGCATCCGAAATTTTACTCTCTCCCAACTGGTGCTGATATTGCTCGAACACAAAGAAACCACTTCCCAGCGCCACAACGGTAGCAGCCGCCGACACCCAGCGCCGTACGGGCAGTCTCCACCACCGGCGCGTCGAGTCTTCCAATCTTGCGTAGATTCGTCGGCGTTGCGCCGCTAGAAACGCAAAATCAATCTCATCAAGGCCGGCTGCGCCCCGTTCGAGCGTTTGACGATTTGCTCTTAAAAAAGATAAACGCTGGCGGCAGTCGGCACATTCGCCCAAATGATTGTCTTCCAGTCCCGCGTCATAGAGGGAAGCAATGAGCTGCTCGTCTGTCCAATGCCCTGACACCTCCGACGAAGTCTTCATGTTTTCCTCCGTTCGCCCTTCCCAAATCTCCATACTTCCCCATTTGTCATTTTAGGCGCATTTTTCGGGTCCGGCGCTGATGTGTAAAGGTCCCTCAACTCTTCACGCAATTTGCCGAGCGCCCGGAACAAATGCGCCTTCACGGTGCCGGTATCCAGTTGCAGGACCCCGGCGATCTCCTCCAGCGGCATATCCTCGTAATGGCGAAGCGAGAAAACGGCCCGCTGACGGCCGGAAAGTTTGTTCAGCGCCGCTTCCAGTCTCCCCTGGATTTGTTTTGCGAAAAGCTGGCGTTCGGCATCAGGATCGCTGCCCGGCACCATTTCCAGGATGACCTTCTCGTCCTCAACGGACGGACGCCGCTGCCAGATCTTCCACGCTTTCGACCGCAACCGGTCTAAACAGGTATTCACCGCAATGCGGGTGATCCACTTATCCGGATGATCCAGGTCGGCCGCTTCATGTTGTGCTTTTGCAAGAGCTTTATAAGCTTTCAAAAACACGTCCTGGGTCGCGGAATCCGCTTCTTCGGGATCTTGCAGCATTCGGCGGCACAAGAGATAGATGCGCTTCTGTTCTGAAGCCATCCAACTGCCGAAGTCACTCAGATCTACGCCGACGTGGACTCTCCCCTCTAACTTTCCCGCTATTGCGCCCGCCATAGGCTTTCTGTTTTCTATAACGTCGTTAGCGACTAAAAGTTTACAAGCTCTCCGTAGAAACCTACCGGCGCCTATGAAGCAGGCGCCCAGCGTAGCTGGAAAGTTCGGGTTGAAATTCACGCAAGAAGGCCGTTGCGAAGTATGTGCTGTAGGAAATCCCAGTACGGCGAAATCCGTCCTCCCAGGTATTGTGGGTGCGGGAACAAGCTTCGCCGACCAGTCCGGAGCCGAAAGCGCCCGCAAGAGGAGCCAGGGCAGGACGGCTGTTGCCATTTCCATCTGTCGTCATCAGCACACCGGCGAAGGCGCTTCGTGTGCGGTTCCAGAAGCCGTGTTCCTGCGACGGGTGAAACCGGGGGTCTTCGCCGTTTATGTAACCCGCCAGGAGTTCGCCGGCGCTCTGGGCCGTTCGGCGCGCGTAATAAACCGAGAAATGATATGCAAATTCACCTAAACCGTCATCACTATTGCCTTGACTATTCCGTGCTTGAGCAACCGTGCTAAATAAGGCCACGCGCCCCAGGGTTCCCTTACTCAACAGTTTCCGACCGTAAACGCACGCACGCTGTTGAAAGCTAAGCTCCTTAGCAGTAAGCAAGTCAAGAGGCTTGCAGGAACTTCCATTCTCTCCTGCCGAGCTTCCGGATATCGACACGGCTTTTGGAAGCCAAGCCGGAACAGGAGGTTTTTCTTGAGCGAAGGCCATGCCTCCTGACCACAGAACTAAAGCGGCAGAGAGTACACAAAGACTGTACAACAGCAGGAAACTCCTTCAAATCTTTGTAGGAACTTACTTCATCCCCAGGTAACTGAAAACAATTATTTCAGGTGACGGAACAAATTACAAGCCCAGTCGGAAAAACTATCCAAAACAGCCACCCTTTGCATTAATCTAATGCACATACAGAAACTGACTTGCGTCAGGCAGAGCGCAGGTTGCAGACTTAGAAACCTTCATTAAGGGATTTGGCCCCGCACCAACCCTTACCCAGAGAGTTTCAGTTCTTTTACCTTTCTCCTGGCATTGGAGTGGGACATCCGCCGTAAAGCTCTCATCAACGTGCAACACAAGCAGGTTCCAACCATCCGGTCCATGTTGCAGCGTAAGGTACGGGATACCGGTGTTGTAAACCCAGGTTTCGAAGAAAAGCGACAAGTCCCGGTCCGGCTGATCCGGAGGCATAAAAGAGGCTGCGATACGGCGAAAGTCCTCATTGGTCAGAGCCCGCGTTTGGAACCGGTTGATCAATGCCAGTTGCATCTGGCGGAACCGGTCATCTCCTAAGCGCCAGTGCAACATACTGAGAATCCAAGCGCCCTTTTCATATGTGATCGTGTTCCATACTCCGGCTCCGGCGGAGCGCATTAAGCGAATACCCATATCGATTGGGCCCGCTCCGTCAACATGCTGGCCATTTCTACTTCCAAGTAAATCCTCACGATAGCCGTCGAGCGTAGAGCGCATCACTGCCTGACCTAATCGTCCTTTGAGGTACTGTAGTGCTGAGTAGCTAGCCATGGCTTCTACCAGCCAGTCGGTCCTATAATCCGCCGACACAACCAGATTTCCCCACCACTGATGAGCAATTTCATGGGGCAGCAACATTTGCGAAAAAAAGGAGGTCATTCGCCTATTGCGCAGCGCGGCCGGCCGGTCTTCTTCCCGAATAAACGAGATGTCTGATAAGTAGATCAGTCCCGGAAAGCCTTGACCGAAGTAGCCTGGAATGGGAGAGATGGCCAAAGTGCGACTGGGAAGAGGTTGCCACCTTCGCGTGTAATAGTCGAGAATGTCCGCCGCCTCCTCCGCAATGGCAGTTCCTCCGGCAGCTTCTGCGCTATGGGAGTAGGACTCCACCCGGTACTGTCCCGCCTCATGCAGGCTTAGTTGAAATTCGCCCAGGTTGAAACCGGCTAACGCCTCCGGGTAGGTTGAACGGCGGTGAACCGTGCGGATTCCGCCTTTGACCTCATCACTGAGCAACTCGCCGGTAGAGACCAAACGCAGGTAGGAGGGGCAGTGAAAAGTTAGGTCAAAGGTGGTTCGCATGGTGCCGGCATGCGGGAACCAGGTAGTCCGGTCGTCGACGAAGTAGGTTTTGGCAGGTGTTTGCCGAATTATAGAGCCTCCGTACGCGACCTTAATACGATGCGGACCCGGACCAATGGGCTTGTCGGCTACCAGGAGAAAAGCGCTTTCGGTTTGACCCTGGTCTGCCAGCTCCGTTTTTCGCCTCTGAAAAACTTCTGCGGGCTGGCCGTCGATCCCTGCGGAATTGACTTGCAGCCGGTCTGACAGGTCAAAACGTAACACGCGCCCTTCGTTTTCTCCAGCTTCGTAGCTAAATTCGGCAACGGCGGACAGTTTCAGGGTTTCATTAATGGTACCGTCAATTTGATAATTGTTAAGTTTGACAGGCAGAGGAACAAACGGCGCTGCTTGGCGCGGACGGAAAGAAGTCCAAAGCTGAAAAGTGTTGCCGTCTGAACCCTCGCCGACTTTGGCCATAGTGACCGGCTCGAAGAGATCCGGGTCATAAAACGCCTGAAAAACGCCTAGTTCCCGGCCGGCAATAACAGAAAGCAGGAAGCCATGATGGGTCTCGTGCCGGTCCAGCAGGGATTCAACGAGACGGAGTTCCGCACTGGCACTGATGCCGCGAAGAACCGGTTCTACTGTCGATTGCAGCTCTTCAAGCAGTTGCGGCACCCGATGAGCAGCTGGTTCGGTGATTTGCCGGAGTAGTTCGTCCGCCGTATCGTCAGAAAAGAAAAACGCCGCCGACCCGAAGTGTTCGTCCAGATTGGGGCTTTTTGTGAACGATGCCAAGGACACTCGCTCGCTGCGTCGCGGCGGCAATACCAGCATCTCGGCATCACCCGCTTCCGTATTCCGTGTCGTGAAAACGGCAGCTACGGTATGACCGGCGACTGGTTTAGCAAAAGACAGTACGCCTTCGGATAAGTAAAATTTAATATCGCCGCGAGTGAGGTGCAGATCGCGGACACGATAGGTTTGTTCGGCGTCCAGAGAAAGGCGCTGAAACGCTTCGGAAAGTTCGGCGGCGCTCCCTTCTCCGGCGACGGCGTGCATTGGCGCGATTACGAAGAGCGCACAAAGGCTAGACAGTAACCACCGCACGAGAAAAGCGCTATTTCATTTCAGGACTGTTCGCGGTAGCCGGCTCCTGAGTGTTGCTTTCGCGAATCACACCAGTTTGGTCGGAGTAGAAGCTCCGTCGACCCGTATTGCCGAAGGCTTTTGGCACAGCTTGCACAGCATAGCCGCTGGGAGTTTGCGTCACGGTATAGTTATAGCCGCCCGTAGACCCGGCGGCCAAGTTAGACGAGATCAGATTAGCCGCCTGCGGTCCTTCGTTAGTGCCCGCCCCGCTTGGAGGACCCAGTTGCGTCAGCGCTGACGCATACTGGCCAAATTGGGACTGGTACTGAATTTGAACCGTGTTGATCGTCTTCAGAGTGGCAATCGCGCCCATCTCCCGCGCATGCATCTGCGACTGGCTCATCTTGGGCAGCGCTATCGAAAGAATGATCAAAATGATGGCAATTACAATCAGAAGCTCAATCAGCGAAAAACCACGCTGGCTCCGACGGCGTTCACGAATACGAGACCACATACGCTTTACATCATACGACGTAGGCGCACCTCATGGCGTTGTCTCAAATTAAAAGAATTAATGGCCATTTCCAAATCTTTAAATGCCGTCTTCGCGGGTGTACGATATCAAGGTGCTTTCCGTACGTAAGCTGGCCGCTGTTGATATCGCGCTGCACGGATTACGGTTTATTCTGATCGAATTCGGGGGAGGAGTGTTTCTTCTGGCGCTCTTTGCCCTATCCGGCTTGGTTTGAAGCCACGCTCGCTCGTTGTGGGCGTGGTACCTTACCGGATTGGCTGTTAACTATATTCCCTTGCTGCTCCATGCGATTTCGATAGTACGGAAAGGCAGCGCGAAGGATGAGGTAGGTTCTGAGCTCCGCGATAAGACCGCACTGATGCGCTACGCGAGGCAGCAGTTCTGGTTGCTGGTTCCGTTCGTGGTCGGAATAGCGGCGGTCTGGCAAATCGCGATATAAAGCCAAACGGCTAAATCAATGGAAGCTGTTATCTTTATCGGGGTTCAGGGATCAGGCAAGAGCACTTTTTACCGCGAGCAGTTCTTTGACCGCTATGTACGGATCAGCCTGGATTTGCTGCGTACGCGACACCGCCAGCAAAGATTTTTGGAAGTCTGTCTCGCCACTCAGCAGCGTTTCGTGATTGATAATACAAATTCGAAAGTTACTGAGCGCGCGCCGTACATTGCGGCATCAAAGGCAGCCCGGTTCCGAGTCACTGGATACTTCTTTCAAACTCTTTTGGGAGATGCGTTACGCCGGAACGCACAGCGGACAGGCAAGCAATTTGTTCCTGTTCGGGGCATTATCAGCACATTTAAGCGCCTCCAAAAACCCACGCTGGACGAAGGCTTTGACCAACTACACGCGGTCACAATCAATAGCGAAAACAGGTTTGTTGTTTCCTCGCTTGAATAGGCTGATTCCGTCCCCTATGATCTTTCGAAGAGATCCTCGAGTTGCTGAGCATCCAGGAGCCGGTCAGATACTTCTTCCAATTGCTCGCCGGACAAAGCACGGAGACGCACCTCGACCCACTCCGGGACTGAACCGAAGCGATGTTTAACTTGACGGTGAATAATGGACAAGCGGCCTTCCTGTAGGCCCTCGGTTTTGCCCTGCTGCAAACCTTGCTGCAAACCCTGTTGCATCCCCTGCTCCAAACCTTTCCGGATGG
>JAFAZU010000143.1 GCA_019239585.1 Acidobacteriaceae bacterium | reverse complement strand
TAAGGTGATCGGTGATGAAGTAATGGGTTTTTCCACCCATAACCGCGAACAGTTGCTGCGGGGTCATGAGGAGCCGGTGGAATATCTTGCCTTGGGTCCCGTTTTCGCCACGCAGTCCAAATCCCGGCCTGATCCAGTGCTGGGTGTTGAGGGTTTACGTAAGCTGCGGCCTCTTACCGACAAACCCCTGGCAGCTGTTGGGGGAATTAACATGGACAACGCCCAGGAGGTCCTAGGTGCGGGAGCGAACTCAGTGGCAGTGATCTCCGGTTTGCTGCCCGAAAAGTGCAATAAGAAGGCCGTTAAACAACGCATCCAAGAATGGATGCAGTTGCTGAGCTAAGTAGCGCCGTGTTCTGCAATATGTCTATTTTGTCTATAATGGGAAATCCTAGCTAATGAAAAGTAGCTCACGTTTCGTGATGGACACCAGTGCGCTGGTGAGCCGGGTTATTCTTCCCTGCCTCGGTTCTGGCGCAGACTGCCCGCAAAGCTCTCCAGACATGCTTCCAATCTGGACGCCTGCTGATTACCTCCTTCGGTAACATACCGGGTCCGTAACCCGTTTGTATTGCGTCCTCGCAAGCACTCTGTTAGCCTAGGCGTATTCATGAGCCTCACGCGGAAAAAGCCATTGGAGGCGCTGCTCCAGCAAGCCTCGCACAGCAATCTGAAACGAACTTTGACGGCTAAAAGCTTAGTCGCTCTTGGAGTTGGAGCCATTATCGGCTCCGGCTTATTCATCCGAACCGCAGCCGCTTCCGCCGAGGCTGCCGGTCCAGCGGTGGTCCTTTCGTTTGTAGTGGCGGCGATTGGCTGCGCCTTTGCCGGCTTGTGCTATGCCGAGTTTGCCGCCATGATCCCCATTGCCGGGAGTGCTTACACATACGCCTATACAACTATGGGCGAATTTGTGGCCTGGGTGATCGGGTGGGCGTTGATTTTAGAATACGCGCTCGGGGCCGCTACCGTGTCCATTGGCTGGAGCGAGTACCTGAATAATGTTCTTGGGAGTCTTTTTGGAGCAAAGATACCGTTTGAGTGGTGCCATTCTCCGATGGACGTGTCCGCCACAGGTGTTCACGGAATTTTCAATGCGCCCGCTCTCCTCATTCTCCTGCTTCTGACACTGCTGCTGATCAAAGGAACGCAGGAATCGGCTACCGTGAACATGATTATAGTGATTATCAAGCTGTCGATTGTGGTTGCCTTTATCGCGGCAGGCTGGCAGTTCATTAATCACGCGAATCTCCAACCCTATACAGTGCCCGCTACCACGCCCGGCCACGAGGCCTTCTTTAAACATGGATGGGGCGGTATACTCGGCGGAGCCGGAATTGTTTTCTTCGCCTTTATCGGCTTTGATGCGGTTTCTACTGCCGCTCAGGAAACGAAAGATCCAGGACGCGATATGCCCAAAGGTATTCTCGGCTCCCTGGCGCTTTGCACGATTCTTTACATCCTGTTTGGTTATGTGCTGACGAGTGTATGCAACTGGAAGGAGTTCAAAGTAGCAGGTAAGGAAGCCTCTGTCGCTTATGCCGTGCAACACCACATGCCTGGATTCGGCTGGCTGGCTACGGGAATTTCCGTGGCTATTCTGGCGGGCTTTTCTTCCGTGATTCTGGTCATGCTCCTGGGGCAAAGCCGCGTCTTCTACTCGATGGCAAACGATGGCCTGCTGCCGAAGCTCTTTTCGGACGTACACCCGAAGTTCCGAACGCCCTATAAGTGCAATATCGTTCTGTTCCTATTCGTGGGGGTATTCGCGGGTTTTATCCCTGGCTCTCTGGCAGGTGATCTGACCTCTATCGGAACGCTATTTGCTTTCGTGCTGGTCTGTCTTGGCGTCATTCTTATGCGCCGTTCCGAGCCTTCTTTACAGCGTCCTTTCCGTACTCCCATGGTTCCACTTGTGCCCATTCTCGGGATGCTGGTTTGCGGCGGTATGATTATTTCGCTTGACATCAACACGCAATTAACCGCGCTGGTGTGGATGATTATCGGCTTGCTCGTTTACTTTTTATATGGACGAAGCCACAGTAAATGGGGTGAGCCGGAAGTGCTGCGTAGCGGTGCTGTCGAGCAACCCGGATCGATCTGATTCAGGTTGGCCGATTTGGGCGTCTCACTCCTCGTGAAACCCCTATCGCTCGCGATCCTCATACTTGCTTCGCTGCCCGCCATCTTCGGACAAACCAGCTCTCCCGCAGGCAGTTATGTTCTGCAAAATGTTCGCCTGATTGACGGGACCGGTCGCCCTCCTATCGATCACGCGTCGGTTGTCATCCGAAGCGGCAAGATCGCTCAGGTTGTGAGCGGTCGCAGTGCCGTTAAGCCGGAGGGCGCTCAAGTGCTCAACTTATCCGGCAAAACTGTTATACCCGGCCTCATTAACGGCCACGGCCATCTCGGGCTGGTACAAGGAACTTCCGTCTCGCCCTCGAACTACACGGGTCTAAACATCATGCGGGAACTGATGCAATACGAAAGTTACGGCATCACCACAGTCATTTCACTTGGGTTGAATAAGGACCTGATTTATAAACTTAGGTCGGAGCAGGAGAAAGGCAATGAGCCGGGCGCTACGATTTTAACCGCCGGTCGCGGAATTGGCGTTCCGGACGGGATGCCTCCTGTAAAGGTCGGCTCTGATCAACTCTATCGCCCCGCTACGCCGGAGCAAGCGCGCGCTGCTGTCCGCGAAATGGCGACCCACTCACCCGATCTCATTAAAATCTGGGTGGATGACAGCATGGGCAAGCTGCCAAAGATGAACCCTGCTGTTTATAGCGCTGTAATTGATGAAGCACATCATTTAAATCTCAGAGTTGCAGCGCACGTTTTTTATTTAGAAGACGCCAAGCGCCTGCTGCAGGCTGGTATTGATGTTCTCGCGCATAGCGTCCGCGATCAGGAGTTGGATGCTGACACTCTGAGCTTGCTTAAAAGCAAGCAAGTTTATTACATCCCTACTCTCCAACTAGAAGAATCGTTTTACATCTATGCGGACCATCCTGATTGGATGAACTCGCCATTCTTCAAAAATGCGTTGAGTGGACCGCTTGAGAAAGAACTTGACGCGGCTTCCTACAAAAACAAGGTTGAACAAGATCCCGCCACGCAGGCCCACCGCAAGGCGATGCAAGTTGCCATGGCCAACCTCAAGAAAGTGCATGACGCTACGGCGCCTATTGGATTCGGCACAGATTCAGGCGCAAACCCATACCGCATTCCGGGCTGGGCGGAACATCGCGAATTGCAACTGCTGGTGCAGGCCGGCCTGACTCCGGTGGAGGCCATTCACTGCGCAACGCAGGCGAACGCCCAAATGCTGCACTTGGAGGAAAAGACCGGGATGATAAAGGCAGGTAAACAGGCCGACCTCATCGTGTTGGACGCCGATCCCTCAACTGACATCAGCAATACCGAAAAGATTGCGATGATTTTTCATAACGGGCGACGAGTGGACCGCGAGAAAAAATGAACGAACTATTAGCCGCCATCGCAGCGAAAAGAGAGCGGCTGGATCAGTTACGGCCTTTGTCAGCGAAGATGCTGGCGAACCTCGAACACCGTTACGACATTGAGCTGAAAGACCGGCTCGAATACATCCGCAGTCTGCAGGAGGACAGGCAGAGGGAAGACCTGAGAACTTCAATGCCCTTCTCTATAAACGGTCGGATGCGACTTTGGAAGAGTACTTGAACGCCTTACAAGAAGCGCTGCCCCTGTAGCCGGGACGCGCTATAAACAGTCCAACTTGAGACAACCATCCGAACGATGACGTTTAGACAGAGAGTTATCGCCTGTTTCAAAGGCTTGGCAACAGGCGATGCCATCGGGAAACAAACGGAAACGTTGTCCCGCGCTGACGTTCAGAAATATTATCCGACTGCAATTAAGGGATTCTTCGGCAAGCCTGGAGAAATCATTCCCCGATACGCAGGCAAGCGATACGAATGGCGTTTCGGCGAAACCACGGACGATACGGAACAAACAATTGCGGTGGCACGAGCACTCTTGCAAGAAGGCGAAGCTAAGCACGAAGTGATTGGCAAGGAACTGTTAAACTGCAAGAAATCTGTTCATCCGGAAGTATCCATCTGGGAGTTTCAGAAGCTCGGTGATCCGGGACGAGTTGCCTAC
>JAFAZU010000307.1 GCA_019239585.1 Acidobacteriaceae bacterium | reverse complement strand
CTGGATCTCCTGCCCAAAAATCGGAAAGCGATGTGCAATCAACTGATTGGCTATCTTTTCAACCGACTGGGCATAAGCAGAACCGCGAAGCGCATCGACAACGTCCTGCGGATTTGGCAATTTCAGTTTACGGGACACCGTGCCGTGAAACGAAGGCTGTGAAGCAAGAAGGTATAAACTAGCCGCTTCCTGGCGTGCCCTGAAAGTTATTTCGGCTACACTTCGCATGATTTCACTGGATTCTGCACCTTTGATCTATGGCTAGCTCCGGGGTATGAACCCGCTATAGCGTGGACACGAACCGCTTAATTCGATAGACCCGGAACTCACTGTCTTGGAACACGAGATCCAGTTTCCTGCGGTTCCGTTCCACAAACGGATTGAGGAAGCGGCGGTCGTCGTCAAACACATTACTTGTGACGATATAGTGCGCGTGAATCTGCGCGATGTAATGCCAGAGCGCGTCGTCGTCATTCGAAGCTCCTGTCAAAGCGTAAATGGAAGCGGGCCGGTCCGTAAACAGCGAAAAGGCGCGCGGTCGCCATATAAGGAACACATCATTCGGCGAAGTGGACTCGCGCACAAATTGACACAATTCGTTAAAGCTCGGCCTCCCGTTCACTTCTGGGATGACTCCAAAATCAGCCTTCCGATAAGTACTGGCGTAATCAATTCCCACCACCACCAGCAACGCTCCGAGGGCGGCTGCAGGAGCCCAACTGCCCCGGCGGCGCGTGAGAGCCAGCATTCCTAGCAGGGTGCAATACAGATAAAGAGGAATGAGCGGCAGCAGAGAGCGAATTCCTAAGCTGAAGGGCCACAAAATAACAAACAGCAGATAAAACACCAGCAAGCATTCGAGGACGGTCCAGCCCTTCCGAAAACGGATATACGCTCCTGCCAGCGCCAGGGCTATAGTCAGCCCGAAAAAGACTCGCGCATAAAGCATTGAGGGACCCGGATACCAAAGCGTTAGCAGGTCCTTCGTGTACCGGACACCATTGTGGGCGAACATCGCTGCCGTCGGGTGAAATTGGTCGGCATAGCTGCTCTCTCCCGCGCCGATCAGGAGCCGTTGAGCGAAGAGCAGCGCCACGCATATGGTGCCTGCCATGAGGGTAAAGCGCGTCAGCCTGCGCCATTGCAGCAGATCATACAAGGCCAAACCGGGTAACAGCATCACTCCGATAGTTCGCGTTCCGCAACAGAGATACAGTGCTAGACCCGTAAGCGCGGCCCAACGCCACCATGAGGAACTGTTTTTGTGCTCGTAATGCACAAGATTGACGCTCAGGTAGAAGAACCACAAAAACGGCAGGTCGGACTCGATGTTGTCTTTTGTCTTCCAAAAGAAAGGATTGAGGCCAAGCAAAACAAGCATCGCCAGCATATAGGGAAAAGGAAGCTCGTTTCGAAAGAAGGCGTACACGGCCAGCAGGGTTAGTAGGAAGAGCAGCACGCCTTCTACCTTCATGGCGGTCAAATTCATTCCGTAGAGATAGTAGACAGGGGCGAGCAGTAACGGGAAGACTGGCGGGTAGGTGCGCGGGCCAACTGCGGTGAAAGCGCGGTTATAGATGTAGCCCGTATCGGCGTAGGCATGTCCCTTGGCGATGTTCTCCGCATGATGAATATAAAGCGCGAAATCATCACCCCAGTTGTGACCTGGCCGGATCGTCGCACAGTAAAACACGCCAATCAGGACGAGCAGCAGGCATACGAGGAGGTGCTGGGTGCGAGATTTTATTGCCTTTTCGGCAGATGTGATCACGCCACCATCTGAAGCGGACAGCTCCTCAGGCCATATATAAGTCAACAACCCCAATGTTATCTCCCGATACTCAATCCGAGCTAAACTCTAGGGCGGTGCTTCTACTAGAATTCATGAGCCCGCAAATCTTAATCCATAACAACAGTATTAATAATAAAAGTTTTTCTCTTCTACAGCCGATATTACTAGTGTGCCTGAAGATGGAGGGCCAGATTGACAGTGGTAACTGATTCCAGAACGCCTCGATTCATGCGACAATTACGGATAGGGCCTGTTCGCACCGATCCAGGAGTACGGTACTCTTGCGCTTCTGTTCGTTCTAAGTTTCAACTTTGCCGCCGTGCAAGACTATGCACCCAATATCTCTGCGCTTCAAAGCATGACTAGCTCCGGGATCCATTCACGATTCACAACCAGCCCCCCGGGTTCGGCTTATTCTGCCGTTGCTGCGGAGAAGCGAGGCGCGACACCCGTCAATCGCGTTTCTACCCTGCTAGCTGTTTACCTCTTCCTGTTGTTCAGTCGGGTTTTGGACGTTACTAGTCTCTGGCGGCTCCACATCCCGCTTATTTTATGGCTGGTACTCACTCTGGCCACCCTGGCCCGGGGTGATTTACAGTTTGCACTTTCATCCAAGATTACGAAGTACTTCGTTGCGTTTACCGTATGGGTGGCACTATGTTTGCCATTCAGTAGATGGCGTGCCGCTAGTCTGCAATCCATTCAGTGGCAGGTTCAGTCACTTATTATTTATCTG
>JAFAZU010000692.1 GCA_019239585.1 Acidobacteriaceae bacterium | reverse complement strand
AGCCCAAAAGGCGACAGTGATTCCTTGATCACTTTCTCATCCCCAACCGCAACGACAGTCATTCGCGAGGCCGGAAAATACTTATGCCCGGCGGACTCGACATCAGGAATCGAGACATGCTCCAATTTTTCACCCTGTTTCCAAAGCTCTTCAGCAGGTAGTGAGTTGGTCCATAGCCTGGCTAACGACCGTGCTACGGCTCCTCTCGACTGCAAAGAAAGCGCCAGCGTGCCCACCATGTAGCGCTTAGCGTGTTCCAGTTCAGCATCTGTCGGAGCAGTAGAGGCCATACGATTCAATTCATAACCGATCTCATTGAAGGATGCCCCGGTCACTACATTGCGCACATCCGCCCTCGTTACCAGAACGCCTGTCTCCCGATAGCTTGAGACATTAGCGCCCGGCGAGTAGGTATAACCTTTATCTTCTCGGATGTTATCGATCAAACGCGAACCAAACATGCCGCCATAGATCGCATTCGCTACTTGCACGGCGTAGTAATCGGGAGCGACCGGACTCGGGGCGAGAGCTCCCAAATAAAGAGTGGTCTGAACAGAATTGGGCCGGGGAACATAAAGCACCTCCGCCGTATGGGAGTTCCCGGGCTGAGATGCCGATTCAACAGCCGGTTGCGACGGCGCACGCCAAGAGGCAAAGGCCGAGCGGATGGCCAATAGTGCTTGGCTCTCATCAAAATCTCCAACTGCAACCAAAAGCGCCTGGTCGGGGCGGAATCGGCGTGTGTACTCACGCCTAAGATCTGCGGCAGCGGTACCAGCCAGTGATTCCTTCGTGGGCGATACTACACCATAAGGGTGGCCGGGGAAAAGCGCCCGGTATAATGCTCGTTTCGCCAGAAAGCTTGGTTGTGCTTCCTCTGCCTCCAGCGAGGAGGAGAGATTTTTCTTGGCGATTTCGACCTCCTTATCGGGAAACATAGCGTTTTGAGCAACGTCTGCCAGCAGCGCTATAGCCTTTGTCGCGCTCTCCGCCAGAACACTAACATCGAGAAGAATCGAATCCGATGTGGCGTTTGCCCCCAAGTCGCCGCCAGCCGCTTGTATCTCGGACGCAAGCTGTTTCGCAGTCCGAGTTTTGGTGCCTTCCGTCACTGCCTCCGCAAGGAGATCCGCCATGCCGGGCCGGTCCTTGGGATCAGCCGCGAGTCCGCCGCGCACAGACAGCGCAAAAGCAGCTTTGGGAAATCCCTGCTCGGGAACTAGCCAGACTTGCAAGCCATTGTCCAGTTTCGTGACTCTGATGTCTTTTGCCGTTAACGGTTTCAGCGGACCATAGGGTGGAAGCTCTTTGGGAAGTGACGGCTGCTTCTCGGCGGCAGCTCCACGAGCGGCCATAATTGCGAGCATTGCCGCTGCGGGTATGAGTAAAATAGTCTTCCTCATTGCTGTATCCCCGTGGCGCCTGTAGAGGAATGAGCCTCAGGCACGCGATAGATGATGGTTCGGTTTGTTTTAATCAAATACTTTACCGCGAAGGCACGAATATCATTTGCCGTTACAGCTGAGATCTCTTCCGGTTCCGACTTGACACGATCGGCATTACCATCGAACAAGACAGCATGGGCCAGGGCAGAAGCGCGCTGGATGGGAATTTCCAGCTCTCCATACAGGTCGGAGCGCATTTTGGCCTGCACACGAGCAAGTTCGGCGGCATCCGGCCCACGCTGGGCCAGATCAGAGATCACGTCATCATAAGCGCGTAGAAGAGCCGTTTCCGATGCATTCGGGGGAGCCACGATAAACGATGTCATGAGCGTTGGGCCGTTGTATTCAAAAGGGTTGCCCAAAGGCCAATTTAAACCGCCGTCAACTGAGATGGCTACCTGCTTATCTTTCACCAAATACTGATACAGCCGCGAAGCTTTACCGTTATGAAGCATTTCGCCAGCTACCGCTCCTACAATGGCATCATGGGAGCCGCGCGCCGGCATGCGGTATCCAACTGCCAGAGCAGGCACTTTGGCGAGCTTATCAGTCTGGGTAAACCTTCTTTCCCCTGTTTGCGGGGTCTCCTCCAGTGAAGGCCGTGGCGGAGTGGGGCGGGAAGAGATCGCGCCAAAATACTGTTCTGCTTTAGCAAAAACTTCTTCAGCCTTTACGTCGCCGGCAATTGCCATGACTGCATTATTGGGCGAGTAGTACTGGTTATAGAACTGGCTTACATCTTCAATGCGAGCCGCATCCAGGTCTTTAAAATCACCGTAAAAGTTATGTGCATTCGGGTAAGTGTTAAACGCTTTGCCCGGCAAGTCAATGGCAAAAAACAGCCCATAAGGCTGATTCAGCACGTTCACACGGACCTCCTCCTCGACCACCTTGCGCTGGTTTTCCAGGTTCGCGGGCGAGAAGTCAAGCGTCTTCATCCGGTCCGCTTCAATCCAGAGAATGGGATCGAGCGCCGAAACGGGTGCAGACTCGATATATTCAGTGAAGTCGTAACGTGTATCGCCATTGTTCCAACCTCCGCCTCCCTCGATCACCTTGTCCAGAGTGCCTTTCGGAGCCTTTGGCGTGCCCTCAAACATCATGTGTTCAAACAGATGAGCAAACCCGGTTCTGCCTTCCGGTTCCAGGCGAAAACCAATGCCATAGGAAATACAAATGCCGAAGGTGGGTGCAGAATGATCTTCAGAAACAACCACCTTGAGACCATTTCCGAGCTGTTTGATGCTGACAGGAACGGCCCACGCTCCGGTGCTCGCCTTACGAGTAGCCTGTGAAACAGCAGGTAATGACACAAAGAAGCAAGCGACCATTGCTGCAAATAAAAACGTAGTGAGCGGCAATCGCATAAAGAACAATCGTTATCTTGAGGCTCTTAGTATATCTCCCGGAGAGAACCAAAGATAAGAAAATGGCGCCCATTCTGCCATCTATAACTGCTAACCTGAATTTCATACCCAACTCGTTGGATGAATTTCGCCGAACATCTTAAAAGCCAGCTCAATATTGTTGATGTCATCGGGCAGTATGTCCGGTTAAAGCGTCAGGGCACGGGCCGCTATGCGGGACTTTGTCCCTTCCATTCGGAAAAAACGCCGTCATTCAGCGTGCATGAAACTTTGCAGTTTTATAAGTGCTTCGGCTGTGATGCCGCCGGGGATGTATTTAAGTTCGTCATGGAGCATGACCACTTAACGTTTCCCGAAGCCATGAAGGTGCTGGCGGAACGT
>JAFAZU010000574.1 GCA_019239585.1 Acidobacteriaceae bacterium | reverse complement strand
GCACACGCCCTTTTTCCGGGCCCGAGCGACAATACGCTCCATGCCTTCAGGCAATACAAACATGAATACGCCGCCAAACCCTTGCGCAATGAAAAGCTCGATATCAATGGTCTGCTTAAGAAAATCGCCTTGAGCATCAACCAGCACTAACTGAAGGCCCGTGTCGGGCCGTTCGGCTTCGCGCTTCATATCTCCATAGAACTCGTTGAGAATTTCCGCTTCGTACGGAATGGAAATTCCGACGCGACGGTGAAACGCAGAATGGTTGACGCGAGTGCATGCTGTTTCCCCGGACAAAGCCAAAACGCCGGAGACCTCGACCAGTTTCTTCAGAAACGTGCGTCGATCCATCGCCGAATCTGATGGTTCCGGGGAACATAGCATCATAGCTGAAGGTTTAAATGCGGGTTAGAACAGTGTCAACTCCGTTCAATATACCGAACATCGGAAGATGAGTTTATATGGATGTTCTCGGCCTTCCATTGGCGCTGCCGTTTAATATCGGGTACCAAGTACCACACCATCGTCACCCCCGTGACTACCAACGCGACGAACAGAAGGATCGACATTGCCGAGAGGGTATATCCAATCCCCCACGAACCCTTTTGCATGCCAACAAAAAATATGCCGAGGCTCCCAGCCAGCGTGCCGGCGAAATTATAAAGGCCGTAAGCCATCGACCATCGGTGCGGCGATACTACAGAACAAAACAGCGGCATCGAATTGCATTCGAGCATTCCTCGCGCTATCGAGTAAATCAGTAAATCGGCAGCGACCCCCTGCGATGAGGGCATGTAACCAATGGCCAGCATTGTAGGAGCCATGACACTGAATCCGATCACTTGGACTGCCATCCGTCCTCGTACGTCATAGCGAGTCCAGCGATCGGCGAGCATTCCACCAGTAATTCCTCCGAGCAGCGCCGGAACCGCCGCATATAAACTGACAATCGAACCAGCATGGGTCAGACTGAGCTTGAAGTTCTCGAAAAGGTACGTGGGCAGCCACGAGTGAGTCGGCCAACTAGTAAGCGATAGCGCGAAGGCGATAAAAATGAGCGAACGGGCCGTCGGCCTTTTGAGGATCTCAAGGGCTCCTTTCCCCAACCCCTGAAATGCCGATGCTTTCGACTCCGGCAACAATACCGGGTCCTTCCGGAGGAACAACGCCGCGCCCAAAGCCACGATAATTCCGGCTGCGCCAAGCAAAAAAAATCCGATGCGCCATGAGTAGTGTTCCGTCATGTAACCGCCATACCAACTGCCCAGACCGGCTCCGGCAGTTAGTCCGGTTAAGGCAATGCTGTTGGCGAGAGACCGCGTTTGGTCGGAATGAAAGCTTGCTATGTAGGCCAGAGCAGGTGGAAGAAAAACTGCCTCGGAGAGACCCAACAAACAGCGAAGCTCGATCATTTGACTGGAGTTCCGAGCGAGACCCGTGGCAAATGTAACGAGGCTGAAAATCAATAGACTAAAAAGGATGACTTGGCGTCGGGAGAACCGATCTCCCAAATAGCCTCCGAGTGGTGAGCAGAAGGCGTACGCCCAAAGAAAGGTCGAACCAAGGAGCGCCAGGGCTATGTCTGAGAAGCCCATTTCCTTTTTGAGCGCCGGGAACACTGAAAAGATGGTCATCCTATCCGTGTAGTTCAGGCAGGCGATAAGCCATATTACGGCAACTACAAACCATTTGTAATACAAGTTTGGACTCTCGTTTTCCAATCGATATTAGACGCACTCTCGCGATCTACACCGAACATGATGGTGAAATTGTTCAAATGAATGAACAGTTCCGTCTTTGTTCAAACGGTCGAACAGCCTTGACACTCGCCTCTGTCCCGTTAAAACTCTTATTAAAATGTCTGTATCCGACGCAAAAAGACCACCCTCGATCACATAGAAGCGCCTCGTCGCGATTGCGCCAACTTGTCGAAAATGTAAGAGGAATTTGAATGATGGACGTGTCCAAAGAACTTGCGTTGTCACTCTACCGCTCAATGCTGCAAATCAGAGAGTTCGAGACGAAAGCGCGCGAACTCTTCCGCTCAGGCATCATGCCTGGTTTCATTCATTTATACATCGGCCAGGAGGCTGTCGCAGCAGGCATTTGCGCCCAGTTGAATGTCAATGATTACGTGGCCAGCACTCACAGAGGCCATGGACACGCTCTCGCGAAAGGAATTCCGGCTGCGGAGGTCATGGCGGAACTTATGGGTAAAGTGGGCGGGTGCTCCGGCGGACGCGGTGGAACGATGCACCTGTATGATCCATCCGTCGGCTTTTTAGGCTCTAACGGCGTTGTTCCTCCTGGCATTCTCATCGGCGCGGGAGCGGCGCTCAGCGCGAAATTGAGACAGAGCGGACAAGTTGCGGTGGCCTTCTTTGGAGATGGAGCCACTAACAACGGAGCATTCCACGAGGGCCTGAATATGGCGGCAACTTGGAACCTGCCTGTCGTCTTTGTATGTGAAAACAACCTGTATGCCACCGAAATGCCCTTTTCATCCGCTTGCAGCAATACGAATGTAGCTAGTCGCGCGGCAGCTTACTGCATGCCGGGACAGCAGATCGACGGCAATGATGTGATGGACGTCTACACAAGCGGAGGAGAGGCGATTCAGCGGGCGAGAACCGGAGGCGGCCCTACTCTTTTGGAGTGCCTCACTTATCGATGGTATGGCCACCATGAGGGAGACCCGGGCACCTCGTATCGAACCAAGGATGAGGTTGCATCGTGGAAGGTACGGGACCCCATCCTAAAGCTGCGCCAGCAATCTCTCGAAAATGGGTGGGCTTCAATCGATGAGTTTCAGGC
>JAFAZU010000537.1 GCA_019239585.1 Acidobacteriaceae bacterium | reverse complement strand
GCGACAAAGCTCTGGCGCTCCGCGACGTTGCCGGCATGGTCCGCTCGTTTCAGTACGCTGCTTATGCGGCCCTGTTCGGGCAAGTTCCCGGATTATCCGCCAACGCAAACAACTGGGAGGCCGTCGAGCGCTGGTCCGCTTTCTGGTACGCATGGGTCAGCGCTGCTTATCTGAAAGGCTATTTCGAAACAGCGGGAAGCGCAAACTTCATCCCAAGTTCACCGGACGGACGCCGTCTGGCGCTTGATGCGTTCCTGCTGCACAAGGCCCTTTACGAAGTGGCGTACGAGTTGAACAATCGTCCGGATTGGGTTCGTATTCCGTTGCGCGGCATCCTTGGTCTCATTCAATAATCACATGGCACAAACAGGCCGTACTCTCAACGAGAACGATATTTATTACTTTGAAGAAGGCACTAACAGCAAGCTTGCTGAAGTTTTAGGTGCACATCATTTTCCCGAGCGCGGCGGCACGCAATTTGCTGTATGGGCCCCCAATGCGCGTTCGGTCTCGGTCATCGGCGACTTCAATGGCTGGCAAAGCTCGGCTAACTATCTTCAGCCCGCCGGAGGCGGAATTTGGGGAGGCTTTATTGGCAACGTTTATCCGGGTACCCGTTATAAATATCGCGTTGAATCCAGGTGGAACAACTATACCGCCGATAAGGCAGATCCGTTTGCATTTCTGCAGGAAACTCCTCCGCAAACGGCCTCGGTGGTTTGGGATCTTGGCTACATCTGGGGTGATGAGGCCTGGATGTCAAACCGCCGCTCCCCGAATAGCCTCGATGCTCCGATATCGATCTACGAGGTTCATCTCGGCTCGTGGCGGCGCGCTGTGGACACGAGCCATCGCTCCTTGTCGTATCGTGAACTGGCGGAACAGCTCATTCCGTATGTAAAGGAGATGGGATTCACCCACGTGGAGTTCCTTCCCGTGATGGAACATCCATTCTTCGGCTCCTGGGGCTACCAGGTAACCGGGTTCTTTGCGCCCACCAGCCGCTACGGCACTCCGCAGGAGCTCATGTTCCTAATCGATCAATTCCATCAGAACGGAATCGGCGTGATCCTGGATTGGGTGCCATCACATTTTCCGAATGACGAGCATGGCCCCGGTTACTTCGACGGCGCGCATGAATATGAGCATCCTGATCCGCGTCGCGGCTTCCATCCTGATTGGAACAGTTTCATTTTTGACTATGGCCGCAAGGAGATCCGCAGCTTTCTTTTGAGCAGCGCCATGTTCTGGCTCGATCAGTATCATGCCGACGGCTTGCGCGTGGATGGCGTTGCTTCTATGCTTTATCTTGATTACTCGCGCAAAGCCGGTGAGTGGATTCCGAACCAGTATGGCGGAAGGGAAAACCTGGATGCGGTCGCGTTCTTGCAGGGAATGAACGAGAGTGTTTACCGTGAACACCCGGATGTTCAGACAATTGCAGAAGAGTCCACGGCTTGGCCGAAAGTTTCAAGGCCCATCTTTGACGGCGGCCTTGGGTTTGGCTTCAAGTGGGACATGGGCTGGATGCACGACACCCTGGCGTACATGGCGTACGACCCCGTTTATCGCAAATACCATCACAACGAGCTAACCTTCCGAATGATCTATGCCTTCAATGAAAACTTCATCCTGCCGCTTTCGCATGATGAAGTCGTCTATGGCAAGGGATCACTGATCGGCAAGATGCCGGGCGATTACTGGCAGAAGTTCGCCAATTTGCGGCTCCTATTCTCTTATATGTACTCGCAACCCGGCAAAAAGCTGCTGTTTATGGGGAGCGAGTTCGGCCAGTGGGCGGAGTGGAATCACGATGGAAGCCTGGATTGGGCTCTGTTGAAATTTGAATCGCATGCGGCGCTTCGTTTGCTGATCGGTGATTTGAACCGGCTTTATCGCACAGAAGGAGCATTGCACACATCCGAGACCAGTCCATCCTGTTTTGAATGGATTGAAGCAAACGACGGGGAACGCAACGTGATCAGTTATCTTCGCAAAGGAAATGCATCGGAACCAACCATTTTGGTTGCCTGTAACTTCAGTCCGGTTCCGCGCGACAGCTATCGCTTGGGTGTTTCCGAAAAGGGGTTCTGGCGGGAAATCTTTAACTCGGATGCCAAGCATTATGGAGGATCGGGTCGCGGCAACTTCGGAGGCATCAAAACCACGCCGTTCGGGTTGCACGGCAGGGACTACTCCATCACGCTCGATCTGCCGCCCTTAGGGGCCGTGTTCTTGCGTAAGGAAGAGGGCGGGAAATGACGGAAAAATACTGGAAACTGCCATAATGATGGGATAACTTGCTTCCCCTAACGGGACTCTTTCTTAGACAGGTTATTCATTTCCTTTCATTTGCATGACAAACACGCTCGAA